>JAOUPE010000012.1 GCA_029880025.1 Caldifarciminota bacterium | reverse complement strand
ACGGTCATCATTTCATGCTCTTTATTGGAAATAACTCAGAAATCGGAACAAGGCGCTTAATGCTTGGAACTCATACCAACGACCTATTTCTCAGTTTTAAAATTCACCGGTTTCTCAGTTTTTAAAGTTTAGAAGGGAGACAATGAAAATGAAATGGTTAAAAATATTTTCAATTATTATAATTGGCTTTAGTTTTATTTGGTTCAGTAATTGTAATACAAAAGAACAGGAACAAGGTAATGGTAATAATGCTGATACACTGCGAACAATAACAACCGAAGGCATCACATTACAGTGGAAGCCGGATTCAGTGCTTTTATCGGTGAAAGTAATTGCCCCAACTACCGGCTGGGTAGCAGTCGGATTCGACCCAACCCAAGGAATGAAAGATGCCAATATTATCATTGGTTATGTCCATAATGATACTGCTTATGTGAGAGATGAGTATGGTTCAGGACCAACTACTCATGCATCAGACGTGAGTGCTGATGGAACTGATGATGTAACAGAAATAGCTGGTAATGAAACTCAAGATAACACCGAAATCAACTTTAAGATTCCACTCGATTCCGGGGATTCAAGAGACCGACCTTTAATTGTCGGGAATTCCTATAATATAATCCTTGCTTATGGTCAAAATGGTGCCGACAATTTTGATTCTTATCATAAAACTCGAGTCGTTGTTAATATTAAAATCTAAATCGGTCGCCATTTAATTTCCAATCCGTCGAGAGTAGAATAGAATATTTGAGATTAATCATAAATTTTATTCAGGATTAAATCACAAACATAAATCTTGACACAAGCAAAATTTAATGCACACTTATTACGTGTTTATTAATTTGCCTAACCGACACAAGCATATTGATTATAAACCTAAAGAGAAAGGAGGCATGATGTTTAAAATGAAACAGATGCCTTTTATTTTCCTCTCGGCACTGGGATTACTTTCGAGTTTCCTATTTTTACCGGCTCGAGCCGAAGATACCCTGTTAATGCCTTATGACTTTGAGATGGAAGAACTGGTGGATATTGACGCTACAATCGAACCTGAAGAATATCAAGAATCTTTTTTTAACGAACCGACTTTAATTACGGTTTATTGGGGTTGTGATGATTCTCTAATGTATGTGGGTTTAAAGGCACCATCGTGTGCCTGGTTATCTATCGGCTTTGGTAGTAAAAATAAGGAAGGTGCGAATCTGTTAATTGCCACAATAACTGAAGATAGCGTTGAGGTTGAAAATTACCTTGGTACTAAGGAAGGCTATAAAATTATTAAGGAAGACCGAATCATTGACTGGGATATTGACGAAGAAGAGGACACGGTATCATTCGAATTCATCTATCCCCTTAATTTTCCAGCGGAAAGTGGCATGGTGGTAACCAAGCTCGAACATGGAAAGACTTATGATTTTATGCTGGGTATGTCTAAAGTCGTAGCACCCAAAGGTAAGCAAGAACGGCGCTTTGCCGGCACCTTTATGATTGAAGAAAAACCTGCACCACAAAAAGCACCAGTACCCGAAGAATCTCTCCCAGCAAAGAAGCAAGAAGCAAAACCACCTAAGAAATAGGGTGTTTTATAACGGGAATATAGAATTATCTGGTTTATATTATAGCCTAAGTTTATAGCATAAGGTAAATCTCTTATTTCTAAATTCACTAAACTTGTAAAGTGGTATTATATTTCATTCGCCTAAAAAAGTTTTGAGAGTTAAAAAGTCCATATTTATTCTTGACAAAAAGACTTAAATACTTTAAACTTAGACTATGCACGGAGGTGGCAGCAATGAACTCAATAAATTTATTGCCGATTTGAGAAGACCCGAATCTGCCATTAGGGAAAAGGCAGTTAAGTCTTTGCAAGAAATCGGTGGAGTTGAGGCGACTCAAGCTTTAATTTTAGCTTTAACCGACCAGGATGCCCGAATTCGTTCGGCTGCAACCCAAGCTTTGCTCAGCATCAGGGAAATAGCATTACAACCTCTGATTCAAAGTTTAAATAATGCGGATAAACTTTTGAAGCGCAGCGTATGTGAAATCTTGGGACAGATTAACAATGAACAAGCGGTTGACCATTTAATCCAGCAGTTACAAGATGATGACCCATTGGTACGTTCGGCAGCAATTGAAGCCTTGGGTAGAATCGGTCACCACCGTGCAGTCGACCCGATTCTGGCAATTCTTGAAGACGAAAACTCTTGGGTTAGAGCAATTGCGGCAACCGCTCTGGGTAATTTTAAGGCACGCACCGCAGTCGATGAATTGATCACCAAACTTGATGACCCGGTTCACTGGGTCAGGGCGGCGGCAGCGGAAGCCTTGGGTAAAATCAGTGACCGCAAACCAGTCGATGATTTGATTATGAAATCATTAGAAGACCCTGACCAATCAGTTCGAATGAGTGCAATCGAGGCCTTAAAACAGATTGGGACAATAGCGATTGAACCTTATATAGATTCTTTGAGCAGCGAAGACCTAAATACTCGCTTCGCGGCAATCGATGCCCTGCTTGCCGAAGGTTCGGTTGCGGTTGCTCCCCTCATCAGTTTGCTTGGTCATCAAAATCCAGTAGTAAGAGCCACCGTTGCCGAAATTTTAGGTAATATTGGTGATACACGCGCGGTCGAACCCTTAACCGACTTATTAGCCGATGAAATCGAGAGCGTCCAGATTGCGGCGATAAATGCCCTGGGCAAAATTAAAGAGGAGAAAACGATTGAATCTTTAATTCGTGCTCTTGGTAATGAGGACCCAAAGATTTCGGCAGCAGCCAGCAAGGCTGTATTGAGGATGGGTGATTTAGCGATTGAAAAACTAATCGCGGCTTTGCATGATAAAAGAGCCGAAGTTCGTGCAATCGTTGCTAACATCTTAGGTAAGATTGGTGACTTTCGAATTGTCGAACCTTTGATTCAAACTCTTAATGATGAGGTTGCTTGGGTAAGGGCGGCGGCGGCGGAAGCATTAGGAAAAGTTACCGATATCGATGCGGTTAAGCCTCTGGCAGAACATCTTAGCGACGAAAATTACTTGGTCCGAGCTACTGCGGCTGAATCATTGGGTAAGTTAAGAGATGAACAAACCGTGCCTGATTTGGTCAAATGTCTTAATGACGAAATTACGATGGTCAAGAGGGCAGCGGCTATTGCCTTAGGAAAAATCAGTGACCCCAGTGCAGTTGATGGTCTGCTCAAGGCATTGGAAGATACCGATGCTCCGGTCAGAGCAGCCGCGATCGAATCCCTGGCAAACTTACGGCAAACCGGATTCTTAGAATATCTGAAACGTATCGTTTTACCCTGGCCCTGGAGTCGCGAAAGCCCAGAGGTTAAGCGCGCGGCTAAAAGAGCAATTAAAAAATTGCGCGAAGTTCTGGAAGAAGAAGCGGCAATAGCCGAAGAAGCAAAGGAAGAAGAACCATCTACCTCCAAAAACGAAAAATCCACCAGTTAAAGATTCTCAGCCAATAACACTATTTAATCTAACCAGATAATTTCAATTCCGAAGTTTTTTAAATCTTCGGCCGATTATTTGGTTAGCACCAAAAGATGGACTTTCTGATTCACCCAGTTCATTGATTGCCTCGCCCTTAGCATTAATAATTACTTTAGGTCCTGGGGTCAACGAACCGCCAAGTTGTTCGAGATAAAACGGAATTAATTTATTTTTCGACTTAATTCTAGGCTTCAGAGGTTTGCTATCATATCAGCATTTCAACCTAACAAGCAAGCTGATACAATAATCAGTCTTGTAATAAGGCTTGAGCAAACGCTTCCGCCGAAAATACCTCTAAATCTTCAATGCCCTCACCAATTCCCAAATATTTTATCGGCAGATTCAGTTCACAAGCAATTGGTATGATTACCCCGCCTTTGGCCGTGCCGTCTAATTTCGTGACAATGATTCCGGTAATACCCAATTCTTGATGAAAAATTTTTGCCTGGGCAATTCCGTTTTGCCCAACCGTGGCGTCCAATACTAACCAAATCTCATCCGGCGCATCGGGCTTTAACTTGGTGATCGTGCGTTTAATCTTCTTTGCCTCTTCCATCAAATCTTTTCTTGTATGCAACCGACCCGCGGTATCGACCAAAACCACATCGAGTCCTTTCGCATAAGCCTTTTTTATCGCATCATAAGTAACCGCTGCTGCATCTTGACTTTTTTCCGAAGCAACAATTTCGACATTGGCACGCTCTGCCCAAATTTTTAGTTGGGGCGCTGCTGCATCCCGATAGGTATCACTCGCTGCAATCAATACTTTTTCCCCAAGATTTTTTAGTTGATAGGCAATTTTGCCAATGGTTGTAGTCTTACCCGAACCATTGACCCCAACAATCATTATGACTTCAGGCTTCTCAAATTCTTTAATCGCAACTTCGGTTTTAAGTAAATTGGTAATTTCCTGCCTTAGAATTTCTGCTTTATCACTTTTGCCTTTGATTTTTTCAATTAAATAGGAGCTTGCTTTTACCCCGACATCGGCGCCGAGTAGTGCTGCTTCCAATTCTTCGATATTGTCCGATTTCAGGAATTGGTGAAACTTCTCCCGGGTCTTCTTTAATCCGTTTTTAATTCGTTCAAAAACGGACTTCATTTTTTTCGGGTTTATAGTCTGAGAGTCGGACTGAAATCACCTTTGACACACCTGGCTCTTCAGTAGTTACCCCAAGGAGAACATCGGCTTTTTCAATGGTCAGACGGTTATGGGTAATAACTACGCCTTGTGTCCCAGCCGCTGCCAATTCCCTCAAGAAATCGGCAAATCTTCCGACATTGACATCATCTAACGGTGCGTCCACCTCATCAAAGAAACAGAATGGTGCAGGTTTTACAGAATAGAAAGCAAAAAGCAAAGATAAAGCTAAAAGTGCTTTTTCGCCGTCCGACAGATGCTCCAGCCGTTTTGGCATCTTGCCTTTAGGTCGCGCGGTAATCTCAATCTCCGAATCCAAAGGATTGACCTGGTCCAGTAAGCTAAGGTCGGCTTCACCCTCGATGAAGAGACGTGTGAAAATCGAACGGAAACGTTCTCGCACCAGTCGGAAGGTATCCAGGAATTGTTCCTTGGCATGTTGTTCAATTTCAGTAATTGTTTTTTCTAAGTTGCTCCGAGCATCGAGTACGTCCTGGCGTTGGCTAAGGTAATTATCCAGTTCAGCTTTTTCCCTTTGAAATTCATCTTTGGCTAATGGATTGACCTTACCCAAATTCATCACCCGCTCTGAAATCACTTTAAGCCGCTCGGTGACCTGCTCGTCCGGAACGATTTCAACCGCTGCGATATCAGTCTGATAAAATTCCCGGGCTTCCTGTTCAATCGCTTCTCGATGCTTTTGTTTTTCAAATTGTTTCATACGCTGTTTCATTAACTCGGCTCGTTGTATTTCTAAAGTGTCTCGTTTTTCTTTCAAAGTGGATTCAATTTCTTCTTCGGCTTTACTCAATTCGTCAATTGTCAGCTCATCAATCGCTTGGCAGCTTAATTTAATTACCCTGCGGTTTTCTTCAATCTGTCTTTCGTTTGACTCAATTTCTGAAGTCAATTTTTCCATTTCCGCTTGCACCCTCTTTTGTGTTTCGGCAAGTTCGGTTATTCGTTGCTGAGCTAAATCGGTCTCTTTTATTTGATAAGCAAGCTCGGTCCGTTTTAAAGTCAATTCTTCACCTATTTTTCCTAAATTGAATAGAACCTTACTCGCTTCTTCTAATTTTGCTTTAATCTGTTTTTGCCGTTCAACAATTTCTTTTTCTAAACTACTAATAATAACTTTTAGCGGCTGCTCAATATCGTCCAGTTCATTTAAACTCTGGGTGACTTCGTCGATATTTTGTTTGCTTTTGTTAATTCGGGCCTGAGTTTGAGCAAAGTCTTCTTTGAGCCAGTCTAATTCTTTTTTAATTTCATCGCTCGAATTTTTCTTTGCCGAAAGTGCAGCCTGAAGATTAGATCTTTCAGATAATAGATTAAGGATTTCTCCTTGCATTCGTTCCAATTCCTGCTTTAAATCGACAATCGTTGCTTCTTGGGCTATGATTTGATTAATCATGTTTGCCAGCTCGTTTTCAAATCTAACCTTTTCCTCTTCCTTTTCTACCAGTTTCTTTTCCGTTCTCAATTTTCCCTGCTCTTGGCTTTCGATAAGAATCATACCCTGATTAAATAGGGCAATTCCGTCGGCGGTGACAAATGAGAATTGTGGAAATTGCTTACTCAATTCCCAAGCCTTAGGGAAATTTTCTACCAGGAAAAATTCGTGGAAAAACATTTGCAATAATTTTGGTGCACCGGTTTTGATTTCAACAAAATCTTTTAATTGACCAAGGACTCCGTCTGATTTCCGGATTTGAGAATTTGGTATTGAAAATTGAAAATTGTTTTCTTGGGCTAACAGGAAACCGAAGCGGGCATCGGATTTAAAATCGGTGGGTTCGATACATTTCTTAACCACTAGAAAATCAAGAATCGTATAAAGGGCAGCTTCGACTGGTCGTTCATAACCATCTCTGACCATTAAAAAATCCTGCACCGAACCTAAGAAATCTTCACCCAACTTGGCTTTTACAATTTCTTTCTGCTCCTTGCCTAAAGTGGTTCTTAATAATTTGATTTCTTGCTTGAGCAAAGATATCGCCTCTTGTCTTACTCTCTTTTGTTCAGCCCAATCTTTTAACTCTTTATTGAATCTTTCCAGCTCGGAATTTTGTGCACTAACCGAAGACCTCATTTCCGCTAATTTATCGTCGATTTCGCCAATCCGCTTTTCATTTTGTGCGATATCCGATTGGATAGCACAAATGCGTGCTGCCAAATTTTCTATCTCAACTTTTAATTTATTTTCTGATTCGGTGAGATTCTGAGATTGGGCAAGTTCTCCGATTTGCTTTTGCCGCAATGTTATGATTTTATCGGTTGTGCCTTGTAACTTATTTTTCTCTTGTTCGAACTGCAATTGTTGATTAAACAGCATCTCTTCTTCTTCACGGACTTGAGAACGGATTCTTTCCAATTCTTGCTTTATTATTTCGTGCGTCTGCGCCTTGGTTTTAACTTCTTGTTCTAAGCCCTGCGCCAGCTCGTTACTTCCCGCCATCTTTTTTTGTAAGGTCTCGATTTCTCTTCGTAGACGTTCAATCTCCTGGTTCAAGTAATTGATGTGTTCTCGTTTCGAGATTATCGTTTTTTCTTGCTCTTGGAGTCGGTCACGTTTATCTTCTAACTCTTTGGTCAGATTTTCTTTTTTGGTTCGCAACTCTCTTAACTGTTGACGTATTCTCTCCAATTCATTTTCATCTTGGGAAATTTCTAATAGAGCCGCCTCTTCTTTTGCTGCTGCATTCTTCAGGAAAGCGATGGACTGCTCTTCTTCGTCTTTGACCGTCCGGTATTGGGTTTTTAATGATACCAGCTTAAGTTTTTTTTCTTCTTCTCTTAATCGTTCATAAACTTCGAGTCGGCGTGCCTGACGTTTTAAACTTCGGGTATAGCGCTCGCGTTCAGCAATCACATCATTGAGCCGCAGTAACTCCGATTCAGTAAGCGCCAGTTTTTGCATCGTCTCGTTTTTGCGTCCTCGGTATTTAGCAAGATTCGCTGCTTCGTCAAACATCTTCTTAACCCCACCACTGATTATCTCGCGAATCTGTTTCAAGTCGAAGATTGAATATGCCTTAGTCCCGGTTCCGGAATTCAAAAATATGTCTTGAATATCTTTTAGCCGGCAGGGATTCCGGTTGATATAATACTCGCTTTCACCAGAACGAAAATACTTTCTTTTAATTTCAACCTCTGCGCCTAAATTGGTTAAATCACAGTCATTTTCTAAAATCAATTTAACCTCGGTATAACCTAAGGGGGGGTATTTCGCCGTACCGCCAAAAATCAATTCCTCGTTTTTATTACAGCGCAGAATCGAAAAACTCTGCTCGCCTAATACCCAACGCAGCGCATCCAGGATATTAGTTTTGCCACAACCATTAGGCCCAATAATTGCGGTAATACCTTCGCTAAATTTTATAGTTGTTTTATTAGGGAAGGACTTAAAACCAAAAAGCTGTAATTCTTTGATACGCATTCTTGTTCCTATTCAATTTTCTTAGGGGTCAATTCGTAATAAGCCAGATTTTTTTCCTTATGCCATTCTAGTGGGCTTTCAAAATATTCATTGATCTCGTCGTATTCGGAATCGGTAATAAAGGTTATTGCCCGTGGTATCCGTTTCGACAATGCTGCCTGACGATTGGTCAAAGAATAAAGTCGAACTCCCAATTTTGCCAAGGCTTCTCTGCCTCCTTGCTCGCGGTCGAAGATGACAAAACAGGCTTCGATAAATCCTCCCTGCTTCCGAATCTCACTAATAACTCGTTCTTTGGTCCAACCTTTAACCAGAGTATCGTCGACCAATAGGACTTTTTTCCGAAACAATTCATGGTTCCTGATACCCTCAAAAAGCGATGCCTCAGGATAATGTTTTTCTTTTCGAGCAAAAAACATCGGTTTGGCAAATTCTTTGGCGAGCAGGGCAGCGAAGCTGATACTACCTGCCTCTACCCCACAAATCAAATCAAAGTCTAAATTACTCAATAGCAGAGTTGCCTGACTAATGATGAAATCATTCACCGCCGGGTAATTGGGCAGACATTTAACATCAATATAAATTGGACTGCGATTTTTTCTTTCGTCAACCTTGAATAGAGGTTTCAAATCTCCGAGACTAACCTTGATTGAACCGATTTGCCAGAGCAGGGCGGCAACAAATTCGGTTAAATTTCCACTCAGATTTTCTCGAATGTAATTTAAATCCGGAGTAATAATTCGCTGCTCGCGTAGAATCCGATACATCTTCATCGCCTCTTCATCGTTTTGAGTCTCAAAAGTAAGTCGGGTCTCCTCAATATCATAAATAATATTGAACTGGGTCTCAGTTTTATCTTTAAAATTTACCGGATAGGTATCAGCATTTGCCTCCCGGCGCAGCTCACCAAGCGATAGCGCACTTGAATTTATCTTTTCTTTATATACATCTAGAATGTCTTGGACAAGGTCTTTAACTTCATTGTATTCCAATATATAGGGGGTGACAACTCGAACGATTTTATTGACCAGTTCAATATCTTTTATCGGCAATTGCTCCAATTTCATGTGCTTTGACATTTACTAAATAACTGCCACAATTCTGCTGCCTTGTTTCTCAAATCCTGTCTTGTTCCATTATTCTTAATGATAAAATCAGCTTTTTTCGCCATCATGGTTTCTGGCATCTGTCGATTGAGACGTTGTTCGACTTCTTTTCTACTCATTCCTAACTTACGGATTCGCTCAATTTTTAATCGTTTCGGCGCACTAACCAGTATTGCGGCATCGATTTCCTTTTCCATTCTCCAATTAAAGAGCAAAGCGGCATCGATAACAACCATTCCTTCTTTTTTTCTGATTTCCTGGCGCAATTTAGACAACAGTGCGGGATGGACAATACGATTGAGTGTTCGCAGTTTCCTTGGATTAGCGAATATAATTTCACCGAGTTTCTTCCGGTCAACGTTTTGATCTTTATCCAAAATTGATTCGCCGAAGGTTTTGATGACTTTACGATATTCCTTAGTTGATTTTTTGAGCAATGACCAACCAATTCGGTCAGCATCTACAATCTCTGCACCAAACTCTTGAAAAATTTTTGCCAGGGTTGTCTTGCCCGAACCAATATTACCACCAATACCAACAACAAAGGAAGATTTAGCCATCAGCCAATAGCCTTATGCCATTAGCCATAAGTCTTAACCAATAAGCTCGTATTATGTCCTCCGAAACCTAAAGAATTACTGATTGCGGCTCGGATTTTCTTATCTTTTGCCCCCTCTCGGACATAATCCAAAGTCATCTCCTCATCCGGATTATCTAAGTTTATTGTCGGATGAACTTTACCTTGGTAAACCGAAAGACAAGTGACAATAAACTCGATTGCACCTGTTGCACCCAATGAATGACCCATCATCGATTTTGTCGAATTGACCAAAAGTTTTGGCGCGTGGTCATCAAATAATTTTTTAATCGCCTGTGTCTCGGTCAAGTCATTCAAATCGGTGGATGTACCATGGGAATTGATAAAATCAATCTCCTCTTTTGCAATTCCGGCTTCTTCAATCGAGCGTCTCATCGCTTCATAAGCACCTTCGCCTTCTGGTGCCGGTGCCGTGATGTGATAACCATCACCGGTAAGACCAAAACCGCTAATCTCACAATAGATTTTTGCCTTTCGTTTCAGTGCCTGTTCCAGTTCTTCCAAGATAACGATTCCGCTTCCTTCAGCAATTACAAAGCCATTACGGTCTTTATCAAAAGGACGAGAGGCTTTTTCTGGTGCGTCATTACGTTTTGATAATGCACCCATATTAGCAAATGCGGCAACGCAATAGGCAGTGATTGGTGCTTCTGAGCCGCCAGCAATAATCACATCGGCATCACCTGAACTGATGTGCCGGAACGACAAACCAATCGCATGGGCACCCGAGGCACAGGCTGAAGTTGTGCAATAGTTTGGACCTCTTAATCCATAATAGATAGACACCTGTCCGGCTGCCATATCTGGAATCATCATCGGGATTAGTAAAGGTGAAACCCGTGCCGGACCCTTAGTAAGGAATATCTCATGCTGTTTTTCCCAGGTTTCAATACCACCCATACCAGAACCAATTATCACTCCAACCCGGTACTTATCCATATTGGTAAAATCGAGTCCGGCATCATTAACCGCATCGACTGAGGCATACAATGCATATTGAGTATAAATATCGCTGCGTTTAATCAATTTGGGGTCAAACTTCTGGCTCGGGTCAAAATTTTTCACCTCGCCGGCAATCTGCACTGAGATGTTTGAAGGGTCAAATTTAGTAATGCGGGAGATGCCACTTTTTCCAGCCAGGAGATTTTCCCAGCAAGTTTTTACATCATTGCCTAAACAGGTTACTAATCCAAGTCCAGTAACAACTACCCTACGTTTCATTTTTATGTATTTTGGGTTACTTTTGCTCGGATTTTTTTGCTTCCAGTTTAGTTTTTAGGTATTCGACCGCTTTTCCCACGGTATCGAGTTTTTGGCTATCCTCATCAGGAATTTCAATAGAAAATTTCTCCTCAAACGCCATCACCAATTCAACAATGTCCAAAGAATCAGCGCCCAAATCTTCAACAAATGAGGCGCTTTCGACTACCTTTTCCGGTGTCACGTGAAGCTGTTCGATTATGATATTCTTCACATCGTCAAATAATGCCATTATTGCCTCCTTTTCGCATATGACTTTTTTGGTAGTTTACTAACCAAGCAAAAAAAGTCAATAGCTGACTTAGTTTAAAAGAAGAACGAAAGCCACAAATAAACGTAGATTGATTAGTGAAGATTTATCAAGACCAACTTTAAAGCCAAAATAATGGCAAAATTCTAATGACCCAAATCTAAAATCTCGTAATTAGTCTAAAGTTTTGAATTCACGATTTGACTAAATTAATCTATGTTTATTCAAATTTTATATTTCCTTTATTTCGTAGCTTCATCATTACAACAACCTATTAGTCGAAAAGGTTAGTAAAAACTAATAGGTCTACTTCCCAAGTAACCACCCTATCTAATTCTTGGGTTTTTCCTTTTTTGCTTTCTAAAATTCGCTTTACCTCGTCGCCGACTTATGGTTCTCAGACAATCAGCTTAAAGCTCTAAAAGATTGAGTCCAATCAAAGAATCTCGATACCGTTTTAGTTTCGTATCTAAAGGAATCACAAATAATTCACAAGTAGCAGTAACCGTACCAGAAAAGAGATGACCGCTAAATGTATTGAAATTAGATGAACCAATCACCAGATGAATGTGGAGAATCGGTTCTTGTTCAAGCCAGGAAATATTACCAAGCAGATTAGCAATTTCCCATTCGCCTGGGAAAAAGCGTCGGATGTAGGCTTTCTTCTCTGGGTCAAAACAACCAAGCGTAAATTCTTTTCCCGCACCGATACCTAAAACGAAGGCACCTTTAACCTTTTTAGTTTTAACAAATTCGGTCAGCATCTTCACAATCTCTTCGCCCTTTTCCAGCCGCAAAACATAATATTTTTGGTATTTCTTCAGTTTCATAGTTCTTAGATTAAATATTTTTTCTCTCTTGTCAATCCGTGTTATAACAAGAAATAAAGAAAGATTTAAAACAGGGACTTTTAGGAAACTTTTATGAGACTAAAAACAATATTTCCCCTAAAACCGAAGTCTCTTACAAGTCTTGTCTTAGTCCCTGTGAAGAATAGATCTTTTTGGGCTCTGTATCTTCGTGTTAAATTTCCTGCGCCCTCTGTGCTTTCAGTGGTTATTTCTTACTCTTCTTTTTACGGAAGGATTTTACCGTATATTTGCATTCAGGATAATTGGAACAGGCAATGAATTTACCAAACCTGCCAAATCTCTCCACTAAAGGTTTGCCGCATTCCGGACATTTCTGGTCAAGTTCCCTTGGCTTCTCTTTCTTTATATACTTACAATTCGGATAATCCGAACAGGCGATAAACTTGCCATACCTGCCAAACCTCTCTGCTAACGGCTTGCCACACTCTGGACATTTTTCATCCAATAATTTTGGCTCTTCTTTTTTCACATACTTACAATTCGGGTAATCCGAACAGGCGATAAACTTACCATACCTGCCCCAGCGCACCGCTAAATTCCTACCGCATTCCGGGCATCTTTCTTCAAGCTCTTCCTGCAGATTGTTTTTTAACTCAGGCAACTCTTCACGCATCTTTTCCAAATCCTCATTAAATGGTTCGTAAAACCTTTTTACGACGCTATGCCACTCTTCTTTGCCGTTCTCAATCAAATCAAGTTCATCCTCCATCTCTTTCGTGAATCCAACTTCAAAAACATTGCCGAACCGGGGAATCAAGATATCATTTACCAGGCAGCCGAGCTCGGTTGGACACAGTTTTCCTTCCTGACGCTTCACATACTGTCGTTCAAAAAGGGTGGAAACGATGGTCGCATAGGTCGAAGGACGACCAACCCCGTTGGTTTCCAATTTTTTTATGAGCGTTCCCTCAGTATAGCGGGACGGAGGCTGGGTGAAATGCCGTTCAGGATTTACCTGTTTTAATAAGATTTCCTCGCCCTCATATAATTCGGGTAAAACTTTGTCTTTTTCAATATCACCGTATACTTTTTCGAATCCGTCAAATTTCTGTTTGATTGCCTGTGCCTTAAATTCATAATCGCCGCCTTTGATTTGGACATCGGTGATGCTGTATACCGCATCTGCCATCCGTGATGCTAAGAACCGACGATAAATTAAATCGTAGAGTCTAAATTGGTCGCGATTCAAATAATTTTTTACCGAATCCGGAGTTCGGGAAATTGAAGTTGGTCGGGTTGCCTCATGCGCGCCCTGCACCAATTTCTTGTCTTTAAATCTGCGGGTTATTTTTGGCAAATAGTCTGAACCGAATTCATTTTGGATAAAATTCCTTGTTTTACTGATAAATTCTTCAGCTGTCCGCACTGAATCAGTTCGCGGGTAAGTAATCAGACCACTGGTCTCATCTTTCAATTCGATTCCTTCAAACAGTTGTTGGGCAATAAGCATCGTCTTTTTGGCAGAGAAGCCGAGCCGTCTTGCTGCCTCTTGTTGCATGGTCGAGGTGATAAATGGCGGAAATGGTGAACGATGCCGTTCCGACTTTTTGACTTTGCTAATATGATACTTAATCCCGGATTCCAGTTCTTTCTTTATTCGTTTTGCCTCTTTCTCGTTTGGGATGTCCGCTAAATTATCTTTAATTTTCCATAGTGCGGCGTCGAATTCTTCCTTATTCTTTGTCTGGAAAAGGACCTTGATTGTCCAGTATTCTTTTGGAACAAACCTGGTAATCTCTTTTTCCCGCTCGCAGATTAATCGAAGCGCAACGGTTTGCACCCTACCCGCGGACAGCCCGCCTTTTATTGCTTTCCAGAGCAGGGGTGAAACTAAGTAGCCGACCAATCGGTCAAGAATCCTTCTTGCTTTATGCGAATCTACTTTTTTGGTATCGATTTCAGTTGGGTTATGTAATGCATCTTCAATTCCTTGTTTAGTGATTTCATAAAACAAAACCCGTTTTATATTTTTCCCATTTCTAACCTCTTCAAAGATATGATAAGCGATTGCCTCGCCTTCCCGGTCAGGGTCACAACCCAGATAAACTGTTTTTGCGTCTTTTGCTGCTTCTTGTAGCTGGTTAATGATTTCGGCTTTTCCCCGAATCCTGATATAATATGGTTCGAAATCTTCTTCGATATTAACCCCGAGCCGGGATTTAGGCAAATCCTTAATATGACCACGCGAAGACATAACCGTCATCCGATTTTGAATCAATCGTTTAATCGTATTCGCCTTAGTTGGCGACTCGACAATTAAGAGTTCTTTCGACATAACTTTTGCATAATAGTATAGAAAGGCAACAAAATCAAGTGATTTTTGATATCTTATTCTGAATAAAATTAGCAATGACATTTTGGTTGACAATGTTTAAAATTTAATTAAGTTCTAACCAGCGAGTAATTAATAGTGAACCGTATTAATTTAAGGGGTAGTTTTTGGTTTGTCCGTTTCCTTTTTTATTTTACCGATGTTCAGTTGGAAATTATAGGTCGTAAAATTAACGTATCGAAAGTTTTTATTTCAATTCTTTTCTCTTTATTATCTTTAACCGTACTTGCCCAGGAGACGCATAATTTAGAAATAATTTGGGAAAGAGGAACCCCGGGGGATTCGCTTTTTAGCGGATACGGTGAGGAACTAAGTTCAGGTGATTTCAATGGAGACGGATACAGCGATATTGTTGTCAAAGGTGATTCTTGGGTTGACCCTCTTCACGGAATTTCCATTTGCAAAGCATATATTTTTTGGGGGGGACATCAGTTTGACACAATTCCAGATTTAATAATTTCTGGTGATACAATTTGGTGGTTTTTAAGAGTTAAATGTATTGGCGATATAAATGGAGACCGTTTCGATGACCTTGCACTTGGATGCCAACGTGGTCCTGACGGTTATGGCAGAGTTTATATCTATTTAGGTGGCAGCCCAATGGACACAATCTGCGATTTTCAAATTAGAGGTCCCCATAGCGGCTCAGCGTTTGGGCAGGCTGTGAGTTCAGGTGATGTGAATAGTGATGGATACAGTGATATGATTGTTGGGGCTTATATGGCTAGACCTCCTGGTGGCAGTTATGGTATGGGTCAAGTTTTTATCTATTTTGGTGATACGAATTTTAATACAGTTCCTAATGTGAGGTTAAATGGTGGACACGAGAATGACTTGGAAGGATTTGGCTCTACGGTTTCGGGTGGCGGTGATGTCAACGGAGATGGTTATGGCGATGTTATTATCGGAGCAGGAAATTTCGGTCCAGCAGTTCAAGGTAGAGTATATATTTATTTTGGCGGAGACCCTATGAATACAGTATACGATGTTGCAATGTCAGGAGAAGAATCTTGGGAACAAATGGGCTGGGGAGGTCTAGACTTTCTTACAAACCGTGAAGGTTATGACCACGCAGTTATCGGAAGTAATCTTTGGGGATGGAGCGGAGGTTTTTACAAAGGGAGAGTATGTGTACTGTTTGGTGGTTCTGAAATGGATAGTATCCCCGATGTCATAATAGTTGGTAGAACTGATTCAAGTTACCTTGGTTATTCTGCCGTTAATGCTGGATTTGTGAACAATGACGAATCAAGCGATTTACTTGCTGGAGCTCCGGACGAATACAATCGCTTTGGGACAGCCTACCTTTGGCTTGGCGGCGCTCTTTTAGATACGATTCCCGATGCTTGGATAAGAGGCGGTGAACTTGATGAGGGAATTGGCTGGATGGTTGCATCTGCGGGCGATGTGGATGGGGATGGAAAAGACGAAATAATGGTTTCTAATTATGTGTCTTCTCTAACCCCTAAAAGGGTATGGGTATGTAAATATACTGGACCGGGGATTGAAGAGGAGCGCTTGGTGCATGACGCAAAACGCTTGACGCTGGAAATAAGTCCGAATCCGGCAAAGTCCGTTATCCGTGGTCTGATAAAGGTAGGCGCCTGATTCAGGCGATTAAAATCTTTGATGTTTCAGGAAAGTTGGTAAGAGGTGTAGAGTTAAATAAGTCTAAAAGTCTAAAAGAATCAGAGATAAGAATATCTTTGAAAGGAATAAATCCAGGTATCTATTTCTTGCAATTTGGAACCGAAATAAAAAAGTTTCTTATTGTGAGATAGAAAGCCACCCAGGGGATTCCGTAGGTTACCGACATTTTTGTCTTACTGGTCGGAGAGGTATCCTTGCCTCGACTCTTCTATATTTAAGAAGACAAAGAAATTTTAACCACAGAGAGAGCAGAGATATCAGAGAGAAGAAATTAACCGAAGCGAGTTCGAGATAAAAGAAAAAATGTCGTCTTCTATTATATCGGAACTAGGAAGTCCCTCCGACACCGAAGAAGATTGTTGGGATCTATATCGGGACAGGGAAGTCCTTCCTACTACAAAGAGTGGGGCATAAATGTAACCGCTACATTTAAACGGTTGATATGTTTCAGCCCCCCTGTCTGTTCCCGAGTCTGCCCCTGAGTCTGTTTCCGAGGCTGTCTCCGAGTCTGCCCCTGAGTCTGCCCCTGAGTCGGTTCCTGAGTCTGTTTCCGAGTCTAATCCTGAGTCTGCTCCTGAGTCAATTCCTGAGTCTAATCCGGAGTCAACTTCCGAGTCTACCTCCGAGTCTACTTAGGAGACCACCCCCTAGACGGTACCCTCAACTGAAGCCAAATCAAAGATAAGATATCAAAAATCAAATAGATAAGAGAAAATTCCGCTTGATTTTAGGTTAATATTTAACTATAACATATATAAGTAAGAAAATGCCTAAAATTGATTTTGTTTTT
>JAOUPE010000121.1 GCA_029880025.1 Caldifarciminota bacterium | reverse complement strand
CCCTGGTTTTCGTCATACAAAGCCTTTACCAGGGAATGCTGTCGAACTTTGTCGAATCGACCCTTCGTCGAAAAGACCCGACTCGGGAAGAAATATTATGGTAAAGCCTTTACCCCTCCCCAAGAAAGCAAAGAAAAATTGGAACAGTCGCTAAATAAAATTATCAGCAAATGGCAAAAAGAGGGATTAAAACAAGATGTCCTACTGAAATTAAAAGAGAAAATTGTTTCAGTCTTTTTCGCACTAAGGTTAAAAGGGATTATTTAAAAACCTTAATCCAGCGATAAGAAAACACGAGATTACACCGACGCGGTTCTGGGTGAAACGAGGAATCCCGTAGAGATTCTTCGCTTTGTTCAGAATGACATTTCTGGTATCAATCTCGTGGTCTAATCGTCTCGGCGGTTGAAATAAATTCTTTCACGGATTTTAGATTATGGCTTGACAAGCAAAATCTTTTGAATAGAGTAAAAATTTTATGACCTATTTCTTACAGCAATTAATCAACGGACTGCAACTCGGCTTTGTTTATGCCTTAATCGCCTTAGGTTATACCATGGTCTATGGAATTGTCCGATTGATTAATTTTGCCCACGGCGATGTTTTTATGATTGGCGCCTATTTCGGATTTTATCTTTTGGGCAGATTTAAATTACCATTTCCTTTAGCCATGGTGGGAGCAATGCTTGGCTGCGCAATTCTTGGTATCACAATTGAGAAATTGGCGTATAAACCATTACGCAATGCGCCAAGGATTGCCGCATTAATAACCGCAATGGGAATGTCGCTTTTTCTTGAATATTTTACCAGTTTAAAATTTGTCTTTGGACCAAATTATTTAGCCTATCCCCGACCGTTTCCAATCGTCAATTTTAATTTGGGTGGCGTGACTTTATCTAATATTCAGATTATTGTATTCGGCGTAGCAATTTTCCTGATGGTGGTCTTGCAAATTTTTGTTGCCAAGACAAAAACTGGAATGGCAATGCGTGCTGTATCATTTGACAAACAAACTGCTCAGTTGATGGGGATTGATATCAGTCGGATAATATCTATAACTTTTGGGATTGGTTCAGGATTGGCTGGAGCCGGCGGTGTCTTATACGGTATCGCCTATCCCCAGATTAACCCGTTTATGGGCGTGATGCCAGGATTAAAGGCATTTGTTGCAGCGGTATTAGGTGGTATCGGAATAATCCCTGGTGCAATGCTTGGCGCAATAATTATGGGCGTGGTGGAAGTGATGACCGCAGCATTTGTCTCATCAACTTTAAGAGATGCGGTAGCCTTTGGAATCTTAATCATTGTGCTTCTTATTAAGCCAACCGGAATTTTAGGTAAACCGGCAGCCGAGAAAGTGTAAAAACCACAGATGAACACAGGTGGACACCGAGTAAAATTAACCGCAAAGATAGTCGAGGTGTTAACATTGCTCTCACATAATTCTTTTATAATTATCTTTAACCGATTGACAGGTTAGAATTATGAAACGATTGGCTACACTTAGGTCAATAGTTATCGTGGTTGCGGTTTATGTTGTGCTTCAAGTCCTGATTAGTCTTGGACTGATTAATCCTTATTGGCAGCAAATTCTTTCCTTTGCTGGAATCATGGCAATTTCGGCATTGGGGTTAAATCTCATATATGGATTTACCGGACAATTTTCATTAGGGCATGCAGCATTTTATGGCATCGGTGCTTATGCTGCAGCTTATCTCAGCAAGAGTATTCAAAGCACCAACCCTTTAATCTTATTGTTGGGTATTATTTGCGGCGGCATTCTAGCCGGAGTCGTTGCTTTTCTTATCGGTTTACCGATTCTAAGGCTTCGGTCAGATTATCTGGGTATTGCGACACTTGGCTTTGGCATCATCATGAAAATAGTCTTTGATAATGCCGATGCAATAATTCCCAGCTTGGGTGGCTCGCGCGGCATGACCGGGATACCACGGTTAACCAGCTTTGCCTGGGTGTTTGCGGTATTTGTTCTGGGAATAATCATTTTAAGAAATTTAGTTTTTTCGAGCATTGGCAGGGCATTGGTCTCGATTCGGGAGGATGAAGTTGCCTCAGAAGCGGTTGGCGTCAATACCACGAAATATAAGACAATTGGATTTGTGATTGGTTGTATTTATGCCGGGGTAGCTGGCGGCTTATATGCCCATCTCTATTCCTTTCTCCATCCGTCCAATTTTGATTTTCTGAAATCAATTGATGTGTTGTTGATTATTGTTTTAGGCGGTTTGGGTAGCATCTCGGGCACAATTATAATCGCCTTTGCCTGGACTTTCTTACTCGAAGGATTGCGGGTCATCTTACCCGAAGCGATTCTGGATTGGCGGCTAGTAATCTACCCTTTGTTGTTAATAATCGTGATGCTGATTCGTCCTAAAGGGATATTTGGTGGACGAGAAATTAAATTTCTTTTTCCAAAACCGGAATCATTTAAAACACCAATCAATCGGAGCGAAACGAGCAAATGAGTGCTTTGTTAGAAATTAATAAGCTGACCAAAAGCTTTGGCGGATTAAAAGCGGTTTCAGATTTTGATTTGAATATAAATACGGGGGAACTGGTAGGGTTGATTGGACCAAATGGTGCTGGAAAAACAACGGTCTTTAATCTTATTACCGGCATGTACAACCCTACCCTGGGAAGCATTAAATTTCAGGAACATGAGATTAGCCGTCTGAAACCGCACAAGATTGCAAAATTAGGCATAACCAGAACTTTTCAAAATATTCGACTCTTTCCCGAATTAACCGTCCTGGATAATGTTCGTATCGCCTATCATTTTCAAACCCGTTGCGGAATATGTCATACCCTGTTTCGAACCAAACGCTTTAATGAAGAGGAATCGCAGTTAAGAGAAAAGGCATTAGAATTTCTCGCTATTTTTGGCTTAGAAACCAGATATAACGAAATCAGTAAAAATCTACCCTATGGTGAACAGCGTCGCTTAGAAATAGCAAGGGCTTTAGTCAGTGAACCAAAACTATTATTGCTCGATGAACCAGCCGCCGGGATGAATCCTTTTGAAGTGGGCAGGCTAATGGAATTGATTTCCTTTATCCGCGACCGGTTCAAGCTAACGATTCTCTTAATCGAACACCAGATGAAAGTAGTGATGGGGATTTGCGAGCGGGTGGTGGCAATGGATTTTGGTGAAATCATCGCTCAGGGTAAACCAGAACAGGTTCAAAACGACCCAAAGGTGATCGAAGCCTATTTAGGGTCGGTGACCGACAGCTGAGATAAATTTTAGCTATAATATGAATCAGACGTCGTTCAACAACTTACTTGAAGTAAAGGATCTTTCGGTCCATTACGGCGCGATATGTGCCTTGCATGGAATTTCCTTTGAGTTAAAACCTGGTGAAATTGTTACATTAATCGGCGCTAATGGTGCGGGTAAAAGTACAACCTTAAAGACGATTTCTGGATTAGTAAAATCGAGCTCAGGGAAAATTAAATTCCAGGACCAGGATTTAAACGGTATACCAGCCCATAAAATTGCCGGTTTAGGTATCAGCCATGTGCCAGAAGGTAGAAAACCTTTTTCCAATCTTACGGTTTACGAAAACTTAAGGTTAGGAGCTTATAATACTAATAATAAAGCGGAAATTGATGCAGCCATGACTCGAGTTTTCGAATCCTTTCCAAGACTTAAAGAGCGATTAGCCCAATCAGCCGGAACGCTTTCCGGTGGTGAGCAGCAGATGTTGGCAATGGGACGTGGTTTAATGGCACGACCCAAGTTACTGATGCTGGATGAACCGTCAATGGGCTTGTCCCCAATTTTGGTCTCGGAAATTTTTGCCATCATTAAAGAAATTAACGAACAGGGAACTTCGATTCTTCTGGTTGAACAGAATGCGAACATGGCTTTGAGTATTGCCCAGCGTGCCTATGTGCTGGAAACCGGAAGCATTGTCCTTTCAGGTAACGCTCAAGAATTAAGGGAGGACCCAAAAGTGAAATCGGCATATTTAGGTGAGTAGTATTAAAAAATGATGATAGTTTATATTCGGGCTTTCGTGATTGACAGCTACTCGGATACTTGTTAAAATAATATGACAACGGAATGTAATGCATAATATGTCCAACTTGCCGGTTAAATGTCAGAACGAAACAGATAAAACGGTAAAGAAATTAATCTATAATTTTTCTTTAAAGGAGGAGAGTTGATTGAGATAAAAGGCCCGCATCGGCTTGACCATATAGATTATTATGTGCGCGAAACTTCACCCGGCGTATATTTGCTTTCTAATGATGGTGAAAGAATAGCTGAGGTTGGCAGGTCAGATACTAATGTTCGGGAGGCAATACTAAAAGCCTGTTATGTACAACGTGGCTTAGATACAAAGTATTCCTATTTTTGGTTCGGATTCACCCCCAACGCCAAAGCAGCATTTCGTGAACATTGCAAGCTATGGCATCGTTACCTATATATGAAAGGCGTCGAGACACATCCAATACCACCAGAAGAAACAAATGGGATGGGCTGCCCGATGTCGGAATGTGAGTGGAATACAGCTAATGGTCTAAGTAATGATGACTACTAAATAAGAGCTGGTTTTTTAAAATTAAAGAGCTTGACTTAGTCAAGCTCTTTATTATTTTAAGGGGTGCAATTGGTCAATCCTCCCTCCCTAAATAAGACAGCAAAAACGATTCGACTAAGTATCCTGGTTTCTTTTTCAGTGCTCTTGATTTATCGGTTCACCTTAAGTCCGACCGTTAATATCATTGACTCGGGCGAACTCATCACCGGTTGTTATCTTCTTGATATCCTCCATCCTACCGGATATCCACTTTACACTTTAATCGGCAATATTTTTTCTAAAATACCGATTGCTTCAATCGCGCAGCGGATTAATTTCATTTCGGCTATATATTGCACAGCCGCCAGCTGTTTTTTCTTTCTACTTTTGTTTGGTTTGACCAATTCTGTCGTTGCCGCTTTGGTTAGCACCAGCCTTTTTGCCTTTTCCCGTACTATTTGGTCAGTAGCAGTGGGCGCTGAAGTTTACGGACTTACTGCTTTGTTCTTAGTTCTAATCGTCTATCTCTGGCTTAAGGTTGAAAAAAATAACATATTAATCCTATTAGCATTCATCTTGGGTATGAGCTTCACTAATCATATGATGATTTGGAGCACCTTTATTGGAACCATAATTTTTATGATGCTATTTTATAGAAAAAATCTTTTCTGTTTCCGGTATTTAATGATTGGAATGGGCTTCTTTTTGTTAGGCTTGTCAGTTTATTTATATCTGCTAATTAGAGCAAGAGGGACACCACTTTTTAATTGGGGTAATCCCTATAACTGGGAAAGATTGGTTTGGCACGTTACCGGTAAACAGTATCGGGTCTGGATGTTTTCATCCTCCTGGGCAGAGGTATTTTCTAATTTGAAATTTGCTTTGAATCTTTTTTTAAAAGAGGGTTTTTATATTTTCATTATCCC
>JAOUPE010000120.1 GCA_029880025.1 Caldifarciminota bacterium | reverse complement strand
ATTATAACCCTATCAATAATTGCTTTCGGCTTAGTTCTTGCTGCCGAATACCCGACAACTCAATCGCAAACACAGGCAACACTAAAACTGCCGGCTATCGCTGAACAGGTTCAAACCAAAAGACCGGTAGAATATACTTATAAACCATTCTGGTCAGTGCTCGAAGTCTTAACTTCTGAGGAACGTGCTAATGCTGAGATTGAAATAATACTTGATGTAACCGAATCAAGTGAGGCGCATAATTTTGCTAAGCATATCGAACAACTCTGGAATAACCATCAATATGATGAAGCTCTATCAAAATTTTCAGAATTGGAAGGCATGATTAATCCGATGGACGCAACGGTTGGAATTTCCTGGCGCAAACCGATTCCATCGCCTGAATTAGGTGATAACCCGTATGTTCAAATTGGTACCCGGGATTCAATCTATGTTGTGGCTTTTGATGTCGATTACTCAAACGACAACTATTTTTGTGTACTTGGTCTTGAAGGAGATAGAACTGGTGGCGGCAGTCGATTTTCAGTTAATATGTCAACCGATGGTGGCAATAACTGGTCAGAAACTTATGCTCTAGGTGGATATGACTATAAGATGAATGATATTGGAGGCGAAGTCTCGGGTCGCCATTTCTGGGTTAGTTATACTGGTGGTTCTAGCAACCGGACCTTGTGGCTGCAACGCTACAAAACATTGGATGGTGAACAAGACACCTTTCAAAATGGCAACACTTCTTTTGCCGCATTCATCGCACCAACCACTGATACAATTAGAGAATTGGAAATAACCTCTAACCAGACTTTTCAAAGCAACCGGGTTTATCTTTTCTGCATGATGTATAGTGATAGCCTACGATGGTTCTGGGATGACACCGGTGCTATGTCCTGGACCGCGGCTCATCCAACTTATGCCAATGCAAAGAACGGGCTGGATGCCTGCTGGAACGAAGGGTTTGCCTCTGGCGACACCCAAGGTCTCTTCATGTCTTATGTCGGGACTAACGATACCGTAAATATTCTTCGACGAACCAACAATTGGTATCGTTATTACCGATATTACATTGGACCGTGCTCAGAAGAAGCTGAAAAAACCACGATTGGTGCTTACCGAGATACGGTTTGCTGCGCATTTTTGTTGGAAGGAGGACGGGTTCGCTACTTAATCAAATATGGCCCTAATCCGACATGGTACTATGGCGATGTTCCCCAGGATACAAGCCCTGGTATTTTAAACTATACAGCTGATTTGACTTGTCGTGGTAATTACATTCACTTGGTATATCGTGCACCTGGTAATCAAGGAGTATATACTTATCGCCATTATTATCAATTTGCGCCTTGGTCTATTCCCCAGCGTTATGATGAAGCTACTTATGTTCACGCCTGGGTTCGCCCCGAAATTCAGTGGATTGGCACTGGTGACGATGTTGGCATAGTATGGGTCACATATCCACCCGGATTGCAAAAGGCATATTTTACCAAGACACCGTTCCCCGGCATTGCCGAAAACTCAGAAATCACTATCAGCAAATCTCGATTGAAATCACACTGGGTTCCGGGTGGAGTCAACATCCAGTATAATCTTACAAGCTCTGGACCGGTCACAATAAAGGTCTACGATATTACCGGTAAACTGATTACTGCGGAAAATGAGATAAAACATGCTGGAATTCATAACTGGTTCTGGTCAGCGAAGACTTCCGGTATCTACTTTGTTAAAATTAATGCGAACGGAAATATAGGAACCGTAAAAGTAGCGATTACAAAATAAGACCAAAAAACTAAAGGAGGACGGTTTTTTCGCCGCCCTCCTTTTTATTTTATCCAAGCCTTACTTTTTCTCGATAATCAAAAATCCCATTTCCGGCTTGGTAAAATCTCCCCATCTTTCTTTCATCGAGTCATAACTTTCCGGAGTGTATCGCCGCTGGTTAAAATAGATTTCTCTACTCACCATTACCATATTATTTTCAAAAGCAGCAGATGCCCTTAATGTTATGAGAGAATCGCTGTATTCAAAATTATCCGGCTTGTGCAAGATATGATATCCTTCCGGCATTCGAAATTCTAATTGGTAAAGAAAGGAGCTTGGCAGTTTCATATCCAATGTATATTTTCTTTCCTTTATGGTAAAATAGTCAGTAAAGTCAGGGAAAAATAAATAAGGCAAGAGATTTATTTGCATACGTTTTGCTTCAATTGCCGCATATTTTTCCGCTTCAAAAGACAAGGAAACCTTTACTGGTACTCCTGGCTCGCGCAGGTTCTCCATCTTCCAATTCTTAAGTTTTGTACCGGTCTTAATCAATGATACGGTTCCGGTAATTTTCATCTCCTGTTCTTTTTCGGTCTTGTCCTTATAAACTGCCCGCAAATCGATTGCCGAAATCCCGGAAAAAGAACCATTCATAATCCCTTTGATATTTCCGTTTTGGTCGATTTCAAATGAATAGTAATTATCGGAAAGCATGTCTTTTGGTTTGGGATAAGGAATCGACAGCAAAAGAAATGTATCCGGTTTAACCACAAAAACTTCTCGACCCGTTATATCCGGGGTGACCGGAAAATCGTCATTATAACCAAGCAGAATCGTTGGGAAATAAATTCCAACCGAAGTCCTCTCGGGAAATGTCGGGTCTAAGAAGATGTAGCTGCCTTCAGATTCAAGAACAACCGTCATGTAATAGAAATAGACCGGGGAAGGCAACTCATTCATAATCTCATTTGCCACATAACCCGGATAAGCATCAATCCCGACCGCTTTCAACATTGTGATAAGCAGCAAACACTTGTCCTTATTATCGGCATATTTCTGATTATAGACTTCATCCGCTCTGGTTGGTTTAAAACCCGCATCTTGAATCGTCAAAGGAATATCCCGCCAGTTCTTTGTTACATAGTCATAAATTGTTTTAACTACATCTTCTTTGTCTTTTCCTTCGGCTATTTCCTTCGATTTATTTTCCAGTTCACCTCTAACCGCGATTGACGGATAAAAGTCCTTTTTCAACCAATTCCAGACTTCTTTCCAGTCAGCAAAGTTTGAATAATAAATCCGGGGCGAGATTTCACTCATCGGAATTCTTGAAGGTTCTTCGCTAATCCGGGCAAGCGAATCAACTGAAAAAGTATAATAGAAGTAATCCCCTTCCTTTTTCTCGTCTACTTTTACTTCACCAATCGTTTGGTATTTTATTTTATTTGGAACCTTTAAGAAAAGTTCAGAATAAAGGACCGGTTCGTTCTTTTGAAAAATTTTACTGCCGAAGATGTATTTACTCTTCTCTTTGACGGTTTTGGCTGATTTATAAACTATCCTGGCGCTTTCTTCGACTGCGGAAAATGCGATGCTTTTCAATCGGCTGTTCGAATATTTTGGTGCAATAAATTTTTCTATGGTGCTCAAATCGCCGATTCCCTTCTTCTCCGGTTCAATCGCTTCACCGGTCTTTTTTACCGTCTTCGCCTCTTCAATTCTTATCTCCTCACCTTCCTTATTATATCTTTCCTGTAAATTACCGAATCGCTCTCTTCCTCGATAATTAAGGATGAATATCGAAACCTCTTTTTCCCCTCTCCTTGAAAAATCCTTTTCAATGAAGATTCGTTCGATATTCTTTTCAAAGATTACTGAGGCATCAGCGAGATAATTACTGGTAAAAGCCCCAAACCCCAAATTCCAAAAACCAAACAATATCAAAATTACAAGTCCTAAATTCCAAAATTTTGGCTTAATGGATTTTGGCACTTGTGATTTATTTGGGATTTGGTGCTTGGTAATTGGGAATTCAAAGGGGTTCATCTCTCCTCCAGAATTGTCTTTTCTTTGCCGAATTCTTCAAATTCAGCCATCATCTTCTTGACTTCCTTATATCTTTCCGGCGGGATATTTTTCAAGTTCATCGCATTGGTGGAAGAGAAGTGAATTTTATTTCCTTCTTTTTTCACTGCTACTTTAATTTCTATTTCATCGATTTTTTTCTCTAAACTGGAGGGTAATTTCTTAACTTTGAGCGATTTCGGAAAAGTCGTTATGGCATTAACTTCAGAATAGGTTTTCAGCTTAAGGTCTAGCGGATATTTCCTTTCTTCCAATCCGAACAGGTTTCCACCGCCACCAAATTGACTCACCTGAAATCCTCGGTCGCCGCCGATATGCCATTCTTTGCCAATCTTGGTTGCGTATTCGGGAATCGTAACAAATAGTTTCATACTCATTGGTGTCTTATAATCTTCGGCATCCGAAGTTTTGATTGAATCGAAAACCGCCTTTGGATAAATTGCGAAAATTGATTGCAAAAATATATCTTTTATCCTCTCCTTGGGCAGCATTTTGATAAGAGTACGAAACGCCATATCAATGACTCCTTGACCAGTGATTTCCAAAGCCATTATCCCGGTTCGGTCTTTAAGCAGGTTCATTGTTACATTTACCTTAGTAAGATTAACCGAACTTGGTCGTTCTGGCGTCTTTTCCAAATCTCTTCCAGCCGGAACACATACGAGAATCTCCCGGTCATCTTCGATTGGCGTTAAGAATTCGACTGACCATTCGGCAGTCGGGTCAAAGAAGATAAAATCATCACCTTGTTTTAAGGCAACGATTGCGTGATTGAATTGACTCGGTGCTGGTATTTCTTTTTCTACCCTACTCATCGGATTGGTCAGAACCATAAAGGCATCTTTAAACCCAGCCTCACGCAACATGCCGGTTAAAAGCGCTGCCTTATCCCGACATACGCCGTATTGATTCTTATAAGTAAAACTTAGTTCGGCTGGTTCATAGCCGCCCTTCTTACCAATCAGTCTTGTCTCAACATATCTTATCTTTCTTTTTACGAATTCATATAGATTACGCAAAGAATCGTCTTTAGTCTTGGCATCTTGCAAAAGGTTTTTAACCTCTTCTTTAATCGCTGAATCTGGGACGAGCTTGGGTTCGCAGATTCGATAATACCATTTCGAAATATCTTGCCAGGAGCTGGCAGTAGAAAGAACCAGTTTTGTTGCGACATCTTCTAAGGACGGCATGGCTGGTTCTTCAATAATTCTTGGTACATCATCTTTAAAGAATGTATAAATATCCTTTTCCCCGGCTTGGACCATCTCATGTTTAATCTCGCCATTCTTTGCCACCCATTTCGGTTTCAGATTCTTTGGGAAATGAATCTTTACAACCTTAGATTTAATCGGCTCGGATGCTTCAAAAATATCCCAGTAATCAAAAACCGAATCGAGGTAAGGACTTCGAGTTATTCGTTCAACCATATATTCGATTGCACAGCCTTGTTCAAGCTCAGGAAAGGTTATCTTCATAATACGCAGGTTGGGAATTAAAAATTTCGAGCCCTGCCAAGCCGGCATCGGAATATCTTCAATATCTTCCTTTTTAACCTTTATTATCTTTCCATCCGGTTTTATCACCACTGCTTTTTTCAGGACTATGGTATCACGCAGGGTGATATAGCCAAAAGACGCACTGCCGAATTTTTCGGCGCCGGTCGGAG
>JAOUPE010000119.1 GCA_029880025.1 Caldifarciminota bacterium | reverse complement strand
CTGGCGCCACCAGCTCAGTTGGAGGCAAAACTTGTCGGTGATACGAGTTTGAAAATAGGAGTGAAAATTTCGGCTGAGATTGTTGAGCCTTCACTCATCACTGGCAAGAAATACCAGATACGGTTTCTTGACCCTAATCCTGAATATATCACCTGGCTGGAAGCCTATCTTGCCTATACCAATCCAAACAAGTACCGGGATACGGTTAGAACCGCAGTTCTGCCAAGTTACCGTTACTATGTAATTCGTGACCCGGATGGTGAATGTGACACGGTATTGGAAAATAGCGGATATATCTATAACATCCTGTCCGCGAAAACTCGACTTAATGGTGCACCGGTCTTTGATGGTTTGAAACTGACCCATGAGATTTCAATGAAACGACCATCAAAATTTATTGATACGGTAATTGTTATTTCTGGAAATTACCCTGCCGAAAGCTTAAAGGTTGAATTGTCTCCCTATCCAATCTGGCCCTATCGAGGTGGTGATTTCAGGATTGTCTGGCAAGGACGTTCACCGGACAGCCTTACACCTGAGATAACCGATATTACTACCAACACTCAGATTTTCTTTTCTGGATATCGCTATTGGGCTAGTGAGAGTGATTCAGTTGTAAATATGAAGCGGGCCAACTGCTGGAACTTTAGCCATCGCCCAACCCCAACCACTCCCCCTTCGCCAATTCTAAGGGAGGATGATAGCTACTTGTATATCTGCGGACAACCAATATATTTAAGACGTAGAATTCTGAGTGGCGTTGGTACGCTACGTGATTTAATTCAACCCGGGGACATCTGGATTGCTTATGGTCCAAAAGGCTATGCCCGAGCACCATCTGGATATTGGTATGAATTAGATACCAAGGATGCAGAGCTTAAGTTCAGAGAGGATACGACCTATAAGCTGAATGTGATAGTTACACCCAACCCTTATATCGTAACTAACCGTTGGGAACAGAACCGTTACGAACGACAAATTGCCTTTACCCGGCTGCCCAACGAATGCAAAATCCGTATCTTCACCTTAGCCGGTGATTTAATCAGAGTAATTGAACACAAGGAATCGAGTGAACGGCGTGACGAACCAACCCATCCAGTGACAAATGACTTAGGTGGAACCGAAGTTTGGAATTTACTAAACCGTTCCGAGGCTTTGGTTGCGAGTGGAATCTACATTTTCCATGTCGAATCTAAGGTTGGTAATCAGATTGGTAAATTTGCGGTAATTCACTAAGGAGGACAAAGATGATTACAACAAAGAAAGATGATTCAACACCGAAACACACTGAAATAACTGAAAAACACCGAAAAGAATTCAGTGTCATTCGGTTTCCTCGGTGTCCTTCAGTGTTAAATTCTTCCCAACTAAGGCGGATAATCGTTCTTCTAATCGCCGTAAGCACATACGCGGCTAATCCCAAGATTGGAACGACTTCAGCACAATTCTTAAAGATCGGTGTTGGTCGCCCGACCGGAATGGGTGAAGCGTTTGTTGCGGTAGCAGATGATGCATCTGCAGCCTATTGGAATCCAGGTGGATTGGCACGTTTAACCACACGGCAGGTAATTTTAAATCATATCGACTGGATTGCTGATGTGAATCACGACTTTGTCACGGTTGCATTACCGCTAAAGGTTGGGACAGTGGCTTTCAGTGTTACCGCGCTGACGATGGGTGGAATGAATTACACGATAACTGACAATCCAATCACTCCGGCTCGAGAAGATACCTGGGCTGGTCCGTCATTTGGCGCAACACAATTTGCTTTAGGTGTTTCCTATTCCCGAATGATTACGGATAAACTCTCTTTTGGCATAACGGCTAAAGCTATTTCCGAACAGATCTGGGACAACAGTGCCTCAGGAATTGGCATGGACCTTGGTCTATTCTATAACACTGGGTTTCGAAGTCTGAAGCTGGGCGCAGTTATATCCAATTTCGGGTCCGAATTGTCATATACGGGTAGACAATTGGATTTTGCTGATACTACTCAGAATACGGATCCTCCAGCATCTTATAAGACCACACCTTCGCCACTTCCCACCATTTTCCGCTTTGGTATTGGCTATAATCTTATGGAAGCAGAAAGGGATTATTTACTTTTTGCGGCTGATTTAGTCCATCCATCCGATATAAACGAAACCGTCAATTTTGGCTTGGAGTATTGTACTAACCATACCCTGTTCCTTCGAGCCGGTTATATATTGAATACCGATTCGGAATATGCTGAAGACGTTGGACGCTCAACTGGTATCTGTGCTGGATTGGGTCTTGCGTTTAAGATACGGGAGCAGATTGACCTTAAAATCGATGTCGGCTATCGAACTATGAAGTATCTCGGTGGTTCACCAAGAATGACGCTTAATATCGGATTCTAAAATAAACAAGGATAAAGTGTTAGGGGCGAGTAAACAAAAAAATTACTCGCTCCTATTTACCCAGCACCTTTCCTCTAAATCATGCAAGCAAGATTTTGTATCACAAAAGAAAGATGATTCAATCCGCCTAGGCGGAAAACCCACTGAAATAACTGAAAAACACCGAAAAGAATTCAGTGTCATTCGGTTTCCTCCCGATTCGGGTCTCACCCGAAAAGCGGGGGCGATTTGCCCGAGAGGGTCGATTCGACGGTGTCCTTCAGTGTTAAATTCTTCTATCTTTACCCAAAATCCGCCTAAGGCGGAGTGAAAAGGTGCCGGGTTTGGTGACTTCGGTATTTAATTATGGAGGTTTTTCGGTGTCGAATGATTTTTCGGAATTCTCACATTCCTTTCTTGACAATGAACCGATGCTGAGTAATGATTAAATAAGTGAGAGGAAATAAAACGAATAAAAATGTTCTTGTCGCAATCGTCCCAAGGAAAAAAGATTGGGAAATTATAAAGACCCAACACTGGTATCGAATTCCAGTAAAAAGCGCTCCGGCAATAATAAATCAAGTCAAATTTTTAGCCTTTTATCAACCTAAAGTCTTTGCCAAAGATAAGTGGTCAGTGAATTATTATGCCGAAGTTAAAAATTTTGAAATTGTAAAGAGAATCGAACTTTTGCCCGATGAACCGAAACACGTTCGGTCTGAAAACGAATACTACAAAATCACAATCAGTGAACTTAAGAAACTTCCCGGACCAATTCCGAGTCGAAGGTGGCGACGCATCACGTTCATTCCAACGACCTATAACCGATTGTTCGAAGCAAAAGAGATTAACGACTTATATTGCACGACCCCAATTGAAGAAAAAATGTATCGCTCTTTGCAAAAGGAAAAGATACCCGCCGAAAGACAACTTTTTGTCTATGATACCAAAAATCCTTGTTGTTTAGATTTCGCTATCTTCTGCAAAGACGGGAAGCTTAATGTAGAATGTGATGGTGAACCATACCATTCCTCGAAAGAAGCGCAAATTAAAGACCGTAAGCGGGACAATGATTTAACCAGTATTGGTTGGTCGATTCTTCGGTTTTCCGGAAAAGAAATTAATCAAAAACCAATAGATGGCATAAGACAAATACGAAAGACTATAAAGTCTTTAAAAGGAATCGAACAGAATAAAATGCCTTAGTGTCTAATTATTCCGGTCTCTTTTGCAAAACAATAGTGATACCATCGCGCAATGAAACAGGAAGAAAATTTAATATGAAACCGTATATTTTCTCCTTTAAAGAAAGACGATTAAAATAGTTTTTATATATAAAACGAATTATTTTAAAACCACTTTTTTGCGCTATCGAGAATAATTCTGCTTTTGTATACTCTCGAAAATGTCCAGGATTATCCCGGTTTTCTCGAATCATCTCATAGGGATTTTTACCAAAGAGCAGATTAATTCGTTTAATCAAAGCCGCGGCATTAGGTGTTTGAATCAATAAATATCCATCTTCTTTCAAGAAAGATTTGATAAAATTAAAAACCAGCGTCGGCGCCGTATATAGATGTTCAATAACCTCTGCCATAATTACCATATCGCATAATGGAATTTTTATCAATTTCTCAGGATACTGCGCATCATTTAAATCGAAATTAACAAAAGAAGATTTATCATAATTTATACTTAAAGGGAAATGCCCTCCCCTGCTTTTATTGTAATCAAAGCCCAAAGTTGAGATTGAATCCTGAGGCAAATTTTTTACTAAAAGCTCGGTGAAAAACGAAGGTCCAATATCCATAATCCTGATGTTTGTCTCAGGTATAAGGGCTCTAATTTCGCTAGCGACTTTTAAGAGATGAGAATAACGTTTGGAATGGTATTTTAGATAAATTTTTGCTTCTTCATCCAGGTTTCGGTCAAAAAAATATTTTTCAATTGCGCGACCGATTTTATTCAACCGTTGGCGTTTCACTTTATCTATCTAAAAGATGATTCAACACCGAAGTGCTTGAAGCACATCCCAGCACTGCCTCAGGCAGTCGGTGTCCCTCGGTGATGAATTCCCCAATGTTAACGGACTCGAATCGGGATTGACCAGATTGTCGAATAATAATTATTACTGGGGTAAAAGAGGTTTTTGCCGGGCAGGACCTCGATATTGATGTGATTGATACCAGATTGTCCGAAAACGATTTTACCTCGACCAAATCTTGCATCATAAGTAATATTTAACTTATCACTTCCACTTTGGATAAAGAAATAATAGGGATTGCCTTCGGTATCTGAATCTTCTGACTTGACTGAAACCAAAAGCGATTCGCCAACTTCAACAATAAAAAGTGAATCTAATGAGATTAAGTTATTTGAAACATCCGATTCATAAAACGTGTCCGAAACACTGGATTTTGCCAAAACCACATATTGAATTTGCGGTGCACTTTCCCGCGCCGGCACATAGATTGTGAGACCACCGAATCTTTTCAATTGGTACGAATCGGCTTGTTTTTTTAATTGAATTTTTCTTGGACCAGACCATGCATACACTTTACCAAATTGACCTTGTGGGTAAATCTTTTTTCCCGCCGAAGCTAAGCGCCACAAAGTATCCGGCGGATTTTTCCGATACTTCACGACCCAAATCGTGTCACCTTCAATAACCGAAATAGTGTGTAAACAGAAATCCTCAAACCTGACATCACAAAAAGTATCGGCGTTAGCATGAAACGCTAAAGAATCAGAATGGTTCATTGAACTAAGCGTATCCCAGGAATTTTCAAGATGGTAGATTTTAACCAGGCTGTCACCAGACCTTGAGATACTGTCTAAGGAGCTAAGTTGAGAGAATATCGAAAATTGTCGAGTCGGGCTAAAGAATAACCGCAAATCAAAAGTATCCTGCCATCTGGTCAGCTCTTCAAATACGGCAGTGGAATCTTTTTTACTCCACCAAAATGGTGATGATTCCTTATGACAATTAAAAAAAAGGGCGCATACTAAAAATATGAACAGTAGTAACCCCGCACCTTTCCACTCCGCCTTAGGCGGATTTTGGGTAAAGATAGAAGAATTTAACACTGAAGGACACCGTCGAATCGACCCTCTCGGGCAAATCGCCCCCGCTTTTCGGGTGAGACCCGAATCGGGA
>JAOUPE010000011.1 GCA_029880025.1 Caldifarciminota bacterium | reverse complement strand
ACTGGCGACTGGTACGATAATCGAAAAAACATTAAAGAATGCAGGTGCCACGCCCGGCACAAAAAAACGTCCAAAGGCATTTAAGATACCCATTGCCCAAGCCGCCAAAGAAACGAATAATAGAAATGGGAACATGATTCGGGTTAAAGTTGTGGTCAGCTCCTGTTTGCCCGGAATCTTGGCAAAACCCATCGCAATAATTTTCACAATCCAGGGTGACAGGATTATACTGATAATCACAATTATCCCGATAAAAAAAATCATCGTATTGAACATATTGGAGGCGAATCGCCAGACTTCTTTGCGGTCTTTTTTGGTCAGATTTTCCACGAAAGTGGGAACGAATGCGGCGGAGAGCGCGCTTTCGGCAAAAAGGTCTCGAAATAGATTGGGAATGCGAAATGCAGCGTTAAAGGCATCGGTCGAAAATCCAGCTCCGAAAAGAAAAGCAAAAACCGATTCTCGAATCAGTCCCATGATTCGGGAGATAAGGGTGCCAATCGTGAAAGAACCGACCCGACGAGTGAAACTGTTTGACATTTGCCTACTATACAAAATTAGAGCTAAAAAGTCAAAGGACAATAAGAACTTTTATTGTAATGAGCTTTAATTGCAATGTTTTGGACTCATTCAGTCCAAACTTGACTTATGATAAGTTGAAGCTAAAATAACCCAAAATGGTCTGGCAGGCTTTTCTTAAGAATTTAGCCGAAAAATTCTGGTCGCCCGAGCGTCTGGCACAATACTCAGTTAAATTTGTCGGTATCATCTTAATCATTGTTATTGCGCTCATTGCCTACCTGATAATTTCAAAGTTGCTGAGAAAGTTGTTTGAAAAGAAATTGGGCGAAACCCAGGCACGTCGAATAAGGACAATTGTGCCGCTTACCAATAATATATTGAAATATATTATATTCTTCATTGCGCTGATAATGATTCTACATGAACTGGGCATAAATTATTCGGCGATTCTGGCTGGGGCTGGTGTTATTGGCTTGGCAGTTGGATTTGGTGCCCAGAGCCTGGTAAAGGATGTTATCGCCGGATTTTTTTTGCTCTTTGAAGACACGGTTAGTGTCGGCGATGTGATTACGGTCGGTAATGAAGGTGGCTTGGTAGAAAGCATTGGTATCCGCAACACCAGGTTCCGCGAATTTTCAGGACTTTTAAGGGTAATACCGAACGGTGAGCTTACGAGATTTGGTAATTTTAATCGTGGGTTTATGCGAGCAGTAGTGAATATCAGTCTGGCTTATGAACAGGATGCGGAAAAAGGAATGGAAATTGCGCTCAATACCGCTAACCAATGGGCAGCCGAGAATAAAGAGATAGTTTTAGAAGAACCTTTCGTGCAGGGGATTTTAGATTTTGGGTCTTCCGGAATAACGGTTCGAATTGTGGTGAAAGTGAAACCTCAAACCCAATGGAATGCTGAATTTGAACTGCGCCGGCGAATAAAAAAAGCATTCGATGCGGCGGGCGTAGAAATCCCGTTCGAAAGAAGAGTAATCTATACCAAACAAGATTGAAGGCTCAAATTATTGGTTGACAATTAAATAATTTCGATTATACTAAATTCAGTTCAAACCAATTCGAACTTGACATAATGAATAAAGCTTGATAAAATAAATAGGAATGCTTCCTTGAGCTTTGCCGCTTAAGAAAGGAAATCTGATTTTAATTAAAGAGCCATTGTAAAATTTAAAATGGAAAACAAAAATGACCGTTCTCAACCACAAAAAGGAGTAAAAATGGAAGTTGAAGAACTAAAGAAAAAGAAGCTCTCTGAACTTTATGAGATCGCGAAGAGTTTTGGTATACATGATTACTCGGAGAAAAAGAAACAAGATTTAGTCGTAGCAATTCTTGAGGCGGAGACAAAACAGAAAGAGGATGGACAGATGCTCGTGACCGGTGTCTTAGATGTCTTAGAAGATGGATTTGGATTTCTCCGCTCCCCGGATTATAGTTATCTGCCCAGCTCGGATGATATTTATGTTTCCCCAGCCCAGATTAAGAAATTTGTCCTGCGTACCGGCGATACGATAAATGGTCAAGCCCGACCACCTAAGAATACCGAACGTTACTTTGCTTTGCTCAGAATTGAATCGGTCAACTCATTGCCGGTTGAGGCAATTCGCGACCGGATACCGTTTGATGAATTAGTACCACTTTATCCCCAACAAAGAGTCAATTTAGAAGTGAAAGAGAGAAATGACTATTCGATGCGGGTTACCGACCTATTCGTACCGATTGGTAAAGGACAGCGTGGTCTTATTGTTTCGCCACCGCGTGCCGGCAAGACGATTCTTTTGCAGAAAATCGCTAATAGTATCACGGCTAATCAACCAGAAATCGCCTTGATTATTCTTTTGATTGATGAGCGTCCAGAAGAGGTTACCGATATGGAGCGTTCGGTAAATGCCGAGGTGATAAGCTCGACCTTTGACGAAGCACCCGAACGCCACGTTCAGGTAGCCGATATCGTCTTGGATAAAGCAAAACGGTTAGTGGAGGCGAAGCATGATGTTGTGATTCTTTTAGATAGTATCACCCGACTGGCTCGAGCTCACAATCTGGTCGTGCCTCACTCAGGACGAACCCTTTCCGGTGGTCTTGACTCTAATGCCCTGCAGAAACCAAAGAAGTTCTTCGGTTCGGCGCGCTGTATTGAAGAAGGCGGCAGTCTAACGATTATTGCCACGGCTCTGGTTGAAACCGGCAGCCGCATGGATGAAGTGATTTTCGAAGAATTCAAAGGGACCGGTAATATGGAACTGGTTCTCGACCGAAAGTTAGCCGACCGTCGAATCTTTCCGGCAATCGATTTACAGAAATCGGGCACCCGTAAAGAAGAACTGCTCTTATCCGAATTTGAATTGAATCGAATCTGGGTTATGCGTAAACTCTTAGCCGACCTGAATCCGGTCGAAATGATGGAATTCGTCCTGGATAAGATGCGGCTCACCCGCAATAATCTGGAATTCTTGGAAAGTATGAGTGAATAAGGAGCAAGAATGAAAACAGGAATCCACCCCAAGTATGTCGATTGTGTGATTACCTGCGCTTGTGGTAATCGTATTCAAACCCGTTCGATTAAGCCAAAGATTTCAGTAGAAATTTGCTCCAATTGTCATCCATTCTACACCGGAAAACAAAAGATTGTCGATACGGCGGGACGGGTCGAGCGATTTCGACGCCGTTATAAAAAAGCCGAGCAGAAGTAAGTCATGGAAGAACGTATCCAGGAATTGCGTGACCGTCTCGACTCCTTAAAGGAGTTTCTTTGATCTGGCTAAAAAAATAGCCCGGCTCAATTCGTTAGAAAAGAAGACCCAAGAACCCAACTTCTGGCAAAATCCGGCGCAGGCGAAACAAATTTTAGCCGAAATTAATAACCTAAAGTCGCTTCTCGAGTCAGTCGATTCCTTAGAAAAAGATTTAACTGAGATTGAGGAATTCCAAAACCTGTTTGGCTCGGAACAGGGGGCGGTCGAAGAGATTAATAATCGTCTCATTAAGATTGAGCAGGCACTTGATGAATTTGAACAGAAAGGGTTATTCCCGAGCCCAGAAGATGCCAAAGCCGCGATTCTCACGGTTCATCCGGGCGCGGGTGGCACCGAATCCTGTGATTGGGCAGCGATGTTGCTTCGGATGTATCTTAAATATTTTGAACGCAAAGGTTTGAGTTACCGGGTCTTTGACCTTGAGCCGAATGAAGAGGCTGGAATCAAAGATGCTTCGGTTGAGGTTACGGGCGAAAATGCTTATGGTCTGTTAAAAGTCGAAACCGGGGTTCATCGGTTAGTTCGAATCTCACCGTTCGATGCTAACAAGCGGCGCCATACTTCTTTCACTGCCGTCTTCGTATATCCAGAGATGGAAGAGATTGAAGTGAAGATCGACCCTAATGATTTAAAGATTGATACTTTCCGGGCTGGTGGGCATGGCGGACAAAATGTGAACAAAGTGGCGTCCGCGGTCAGGATTACTCATCTTCCAACCGGGATTATCGTAAGCTGTCAGAACGAACGGTCTCAGTTTCAGAATAAGCAGAATGCTTTAAAGGTAATGCGGGCTCGACTTTATGACTATTATCAAAAAGAAAAAGATAAGGCGATGGAGAAATTGGAGGCAGCCAAAACTGATATTGCCTGGGGTCATCAGATTCGTTCTTATGTGCTATTTCCTTATCAGCTGGTGAAAGACCATCGGACCGGTTATGAGACCTCGAAGGTTAATGCGGTGCTTGACGGCGACCTTGATGATTTTATTTTCGCTTATCTCAAAAGCACAAAAAATAAAACCCAGAACCCAAAACTGGTATCTGAATAATTTTTAATAGTTATGGAATCGTATCGTCGTTTTCTATTGCCCGAAGTTATTTGTAAATTGCGTCGCATTGATTTGAAGGCACGGCTGGTGGTCGAGGGGTTCTTGACCGGTTTACATCGCAGTCCGTATAAGGGTTTTTCCGTAGAATTTGCCGAATACCGGCAATATATGCCGGGCGACGAGTTGAAACGGATTGATTGGAAAGTTTATGCCAAGACCGACCGTTTCTATATTCGGGAATATCAGGAAGAGACCAATCTGCGCGCCTATCTTTTACTGGATACTTCAGGCTCGATGGGCTATAAAGCTAATGGCAGGCTGACCAAATTAGAATATGCATCATATCTGGCAGCAAGCCTTGCCTATCTTTTATTGAAACAGAAAGACAGTGTTGGTTTAGTGCAGTTTGCGACGAAAATCGAAAATTATATACCAGCCCGTCAGTCCGGTGCCCATCTGTCGGTCCTTTTGCATGCTTTAGATAAAATCAAGCCTGGCGGCGAGACCGATTTGGCACAGACTTTTCACCAGCTGGCTGAACGGATTCGACGCCGCGGTCTGGTTATCATCCTGTCTGATTTATTTGATTCGAAGGATAGGGTAATTAAAGCGCTGAGCCATTTTCGTCACCGCAAGCATGAGGTTTTAGTATTTCACATTCTTGACCGCAATGAACTCGATTTTGCCTTTTCCCAGCCTTTGATTCTTAAGGATTTGGAGACACAAAAAGAGTTAACCCTAGACCCGAGAATTGTTAAAAAAGATTATCAGTATGCGGTCAACGAATTCTTCAATGATTTTCGACGCCGTTGCCGGGAGAGTCTGGTTGACTATCATTTAATTCTGACCGATACCCCATTTGACCGGGCACTCTTTTCTTATATGGAGAAAAGAAAACGGTTAGGCTAATAATTATAATGCAACTGTATAACGTCATTGCGAGCCCGATTCGGGCGAAGCAATCTCTTAAATTCAAAAATGGATAAGCAATATTTTCTCTATATAATGACCAATAAGTCAAATAACGTTCTTTATACAGGAGTCACCAATGACTTGCAAAAGAGGGTATACGAGCATAAAGCAAAATTGTTTTCTGGATTTACCAAGAAATATAATGTAAACAAATTAGTTTACTAAGAAGTGTTTAAGGATATTTATAATGCGATCTCAAGAGAAAAACAGATTAAAGCTGGTTCAAGGCAGAAAAAGATTAACCTTATTAATAACCTCAACCCTAAATGGAATGATTTGTACAATGAATTATGAGATTGCCACGCTCCCTATGGTCGCTCGCAATGACAATCAATAAAAGATTAACGTAATGATGATAATGATGGAAAATATAACTGTCTGATGACTTTCCTTTACCCCAACTTTCTCTGGTTTTTGAGTCTGGCTTCGGTTCCGGTCGTCTTACATCTTATTTCCCGAATTCGACTGAAACGAGTTAATTTTTCTTCGCTCTTTTTCTTAAAAGATGTGAAGCGGGAACGATTCAGCTGGCTTAGATTAAAAGAAATATTACTTCTCATATTCCGGACCCTGCTTATCCTTTTTTTATTCTTAGCCCTGGCTCGACCTCAATTCCAGGGCAGCATCTTACCGACCAAGCGGCAGGCACATGTTGCAATAATTGTCGATGACTCTTACAGCATGGGTTATGGCAATCGTTTCCGAATCGCCCAAGAACAAGCCAGAAGAATCATTAACCAATTGAGCAAGGATAGTGAATTAATGATTCTAAATACCTCGGGACGTTCAGGACTAAACCAATCGGTTTCAGGCACAGCTATGGTTTTGGACGAACCAGTGATTTATTCGGGCAAAAATTTGAAATTGGCATTGAATCTCATTGACCAACTTAAGGTTTCATATTTTAGCCAAGATTTAACCAAAAGTCTTTTACAAGCCCAAACCAGTTTGGAAAATTCAAGTTTTACCAATAAAGAGATTTTTATCATCACCGATTTACAAAGAAGAGCATTCATCCCGGTGCTAACCAATTTCCAGGTTAAATTTCCTACTTATATTATTGATGTTGGGGACAGGTCAGAAAATTGTGCGATAAATTCGGTCTTGCTTACAGAACGTTTCCCGCAGCCGTCCCGACCAGGTAAAATCAGGGCTAAAATTAAAAATTATGGCAATAATCCAGTTTTTCAAAAAGTTGTGCTGAACCTAAACGGGAAAACTGAGGAAAAGCAGTTAAAAATTGCGGCGGAAGAAGAAAAGGCAGTAATTTTTGAAACCGAAATTGGGGCGAAAGGAGAATATTTCGGACAGGTTGCGATTGAACCCGATTCTTTAACGACCGATGACCAGCGCTATTTCGTCTTCTCGCTGCCGGATAAAATAAGGGTTCTGTTAGTTTATACACAAAGCGCGGATATCTTTTATTTGGAACGGGCGTTGCGACCCGAATCGAGGTCGGCTGATTTAAGCGAAGACAAAAGTTCAAATAATTTTGATATTGTAATTACCGATGGCAGAGGATTCCGGCAAAAGAATCTGGTGAATTTTGATGTGGTTGGAATCATAAATCCATCCGATTTTACTGGTTCGGACTGGCACCGACTCGAATACTATCGGCAGAAAGGCGGCAAGATTTTTATCACCCTGGGTAGTGAACCAAAAGATAAAACCGGACTCGAGCGGTTTTGTGATTACGAGCTAACCATGAAACTGCCGGGCTTTGTCACAATCGAAAAACCGAATCTCAATCATCCGATATTCGAAGTTTTTGCCGGCATTGATTTAGCCACCGCCAAGTTCTTTCAATGGTCAAAGCTAAGACCAAAACAGGTGAAAATTCTGGCGAGTTTTTCTGACGGCAGTCCGTTTCTTATGGAAAGCGAAGACCGAAGTATTATCATTGCCAGTTCGGCTTTCAGTCTTGATGTCACGGATATCGTCTTGAAACCAAGCTTCTTGCCTTTAATCCAGCGGATTTTTTTCTATCTGGCAAAAGGCGATATTAAAAATGAATACGAAATCGGTTCAACGATTGTAACCGAAGTGCCGACGGTCGGATTGGTAAAAGTGAAAACACCAAAAGAAGAATATTCGGTAATGCCCGAGATTGTTGGCAACCAGCGAGTGGTAAAGCTTAAAAATGTTAATCAACCCGGAATTTATCGAATCGGGAATAAGCCATTGGCGGTGAATGTTGATTCGGCAGAGTCGGATTTAACCCGGGTAAGGGAGGGTGACCTGGAACGGGTTGGATTCAAAATTCAGAAAGGGAGCGTAGCCGGGGCGACTGATTTGACCAGTCTATTTCTATATCTTGCTTTTCTGGCTTTGGTCCTGGAAATGGTTTTCCTATTAGTATGAGCGTTATAATTCAGATGTTTTCCTTGATTTTACCCAATTTTTTGATTATAATACCCCACAATATGAAAAAATTTAACATTGCCCCGAGGTTAATCCTGCTTTTTGTTTTGATTTGTCCTGGCTTAGCCCAAGAAAGGTTTGAACCGACTCCCAGTTTTTCGGTTACTGATTTCTCGAATTCTCAATTATATGTTGATGACGGTGAAGGAATGATTCAGAGTTATAGTGAAGCCAACACGATAATAACCAACAAGTTTTTCGGCTTAAAAGAGCGTTTAAACTCAAGACGCTGGCACGGTTATCAGGGGAATCGGCGACTTTCCGAACCAGCATTTTTCGAGCTGGCTGGCTTCGGTTATGAGGCGAAAATGGCAAAACGTTATCAGACGATTCGAAATAGTGTTGGCTGGACTGGTGCTGGTATGATTTTCTTGGGGTTATTGATTGGCGTGACTCAAACCAAAAAGGATGAAGAGGGTAAATGGCACATTCCAGTATTTGGTATTGGTTTGACCGCAACCGGGATTGTTCTTGATGCGCTTTGGTATTTTGCACCACCCAACTATAATCAATTACGCACCGCACTGGCTGCGGTCAGCACTTATAATCAGAGAAAATAACACAACTTCGAATTCATAATGAATTATTAGCCGGTTAATTTTTATTAGTCTTAACTTATCGCCTTAACTTAAATCAATGCTAAAATTTGCTACCCCCTTACACAAAAATTTAGCTAAAAACAATATCTATTTGTAAGGTTTTGTAATTCAAATACTTATTGATTGATGATGATATTAAAAAGGTCTTGACTAATTAGTTGCATTGTTTATAATGCAGTTATTGGCAATGAACTGGGCATGTAAATCATGAAGGTTAGTTCAGAATTTTGCCCGTGGAGTATTCTGTTCAATTAGCCAAATCATATAGTAGCGCGCGTTAATTGCTACTAGTACTTTGTAAGCAAATGCCCAGAATCTTTCCTTAATAAACTAAGGGTTTCGGTAGAGGTGGAACTCGAAATCCTTGAGATTTAGATTTATCCACCTAATCTTTCAAGGGTTACAGCCAGAAAAGTTTGCACTACTTTCCAATCTCTAAATTAAAGGGATATATCTTTTCTGTAGCTGTAACCCTAAGAATAAAATAACTGTAAGGAGGTTAAAGATGTCAAAAAAGACATTACTACTCCTATCTTGCTTAATTCTCATCGCTTTCGCTGGTAAAACTGAACCTATTGCTCTACAAGTAGCAACAGCGGATGCTTCCACAAGATGCCCGAATGCGCGCGTTAATAGTAGAATGGCTAATGTTGAGCCAGAGCGAATGGAAACCGATGCAATCTGGCAAACCGACACCCGGATAACCAACAATATTCGTGCCGACTATACTTACTATTCGGGTCAGACCAATGTGGCGGTTGATCCTCAAGGACGGGTTCATGTTATTTGGCATAATTACAATTATGGTTCACGCTACGATATACGTTATGCGCGTTACTATCCAGGAGTTGGCTGGACTGCGGATACGGTTCTTACCGATACTTTCTCATATAATCGTTATGCTTCAATAGCGGTTGACCCGTCGGGTAATGTGCATGCGGTCTGGGACTATGGTCCAACATCCTCCCAATACTACATCATCCATCAGCAGTGTACACCGGTCGGACCGGGCACGGGCGGCTGGGCAGCAGCCGAAACAATTTCAACCAATCCTACAACCTATTACAAGCGTTATCCAGATGTGGCTTGCTCACCAGACGGAAACGTTCATGTTTGCTGGCTTGAATATAGAAGTGGAACCGGCTATGGCTATTTTGTCCGATATCGGGAAAGAATCGGCACGACCTGGCAGCCTATGGTCACGATTGATAGTTCTGGTTCAACCAGTTATTATTCGTACTACCCAAATATTGCGGTCGGCAGTGACAATAACCCCCAAATCACCTGGAGTGGTCGTACTGCTTCTTACCCGACCTATTACCAGATTTGGTATACTGCCGAATCGAGCGGGACCTGGATTACGAAAGAGAACGTCTCTAACTGGCCCACCTATTATCAATACTATCCGGATATCGCAGTGAATCCAATCACCAACCAACCATCTGTGGTCTGGCGCGGCAGTATGGGTACTTCCTATTACCGAATTCTCCACAGTTACCGGGCAAGCGTTACTGGCTGGTCAACGGTTGACACCATCTCAGAAATCGGTATGAATTATTATAGCTATTATTGTAATATTGCTGCTTCCAGAAATGGTTCGATGCATGTGGTGTGGTATGGTTATGACTATGTTTCACCCTCCTACTATCAGATTCGCTATGCACAACGGGACAGTGCTGGTAATAGCTGGTCATCGCCGGAGAATATAACTACTGCGCTTGCCAGCAAATATTATCCATCGGTGACAGTGGATGATTCGTTCGCTATTCATGTTGTCTGGTATGACTATCGCGATGGCAACTATGAGATTTACTACAACCGAGGTTTCAACTATGCCAACGACGTTGGAGTTGACCAAATCTATTCACCACCGACGAGTATGGACCGTAATACGAGTTATTCGCCTGAAGGCAGAGTAATGAATTACGGTACTAATGCGGCATCCAGTGTCCCGGTCTATTGCCAGATTGATTCGGTTGGCACTCAAATCTATAACAACAACTTAACGGTTACCAGCATTCCAGCTGGTGATACGGCACGAACCGGACTGTTTCCGAGCTGGACTTCGGGTGATTTTGGCACCGGATATTTGGTCAGAATGTTTACTAATTGGGGAACCGACCAGAATCCACTTAACGATACGATGAAGATGGCACTCTATATTCCGGCTCTGCAGTGGTCACAAATAGCTGACCTGCCGGCAGCCCGTTATCGCAGTGCTGGATGTGGTGACACATTCGGCAATTTCTGGGTAGCGGGTGGCTGGGCAAACAGCACCGTGTCCAACAACCTTTACAAGTTTGACGGATCAAGCTGGACAACGATGGCAAATATGCCGGGTATAAACAGCAATTTCTGTGCGGTTTGGGATGCTGCCAACAATTATATCTACACGGTTGGTGGTTATGATGGTTCGGTGGCATTGAACGGTTTATGGCGTTATCATATTGATGGTGATTCCTGGACAACACTGACTAATGTCCCGCTGGCGGGTTATGGCTATACTGCAGCGATAGTGGGTGATTCTCTTTATGCCCTTTATGGTGTGACACTGATGGTATATAGTATTACAAACAACACCTGGTCTTTTGGACCAGCCAAACCTCTCGGCTCGACGTCTGGTCACGGCGGAATGTGTGTGGTGGGCGGCGTGGTCTATCACGCTGGTGGTTGGACCAACGATGTCTACTTCTATAGTTACACCCCAGGTTCAGGCTGGACCCGGCTTGCCGATTTACCAGCTGGCAGGCAAGGTCTTGGTTTGTGCGCGATGGACGGCAAAGTCTATGTGGTAGGCGGTGGCTCGAGCTGGAACCTTGTACCTCAACCCTGGGTCTTGGTCTATAATCCGGCTGATCCTGGTTTAGGCTGGGCAGTTGAGAATACCTGCTTAGGAACTGGTACCTATGCTGGCGCTTATGGAACGGTAACGTCAAATGGTGTTAGCCGAATCTATGCGTCAGGCGGATTGGATGCAAGTAGTACGCGTCTTACGTTCAGTCAACGGGCAGGATTTCCATTCCCAATCGACGTCGGAGTTGATCAGATTCTAAGCCCGAGTGGTTTGATTGGTGCTGGTACTTATACTCCGCAAGCCAGGATAAAGAATTATGGTCTCAATGCGGTGGGTAGTTTCACGGTTCGTTTCGACATCAATCCGGGCGGTTATTCTGATATTCAGACGGTGACAAGTCTTAACTCAGGTGACTCAATCGATGTCTCATTTGCCGACTGGACAGTCAGTAGTGGTGGATTCTATACCGCTACTTGCACAACTGCTTTAGCTACCGACCAAGAACCAGTCAATGACGTTGCAACTGCAGCTTGTGGTATTTATAACTACAACGAAGACTTTGAGGCGGCTGGTGTTTATACGCCAAATCCAGCGTCTGGTGCCTGGGAATGGGGAAGCCCGGTTGGTGGACCTGGCGGAACACCCAATGATACAGCATGTTGGGCTACCGACATCAATGGTTCTTATTTAGCCTCTTCTGACTGGAGGTTAAATTCGGTTACCTTCTATGCCTTTCAGGATAACCCAGTTCTTGCCTACTGGCACTGGTATGAGAACGAGGGTTATTATGACGGTTACAATGTGAAGATGTCAACTGATGGTGGTTCAAGCTGGTCGATAATCCATGCCTTACCTGGCTATGGACAACCTTATGACCAGGTTACCTACTCCGGCAATGCTGGTATTCCGAGTGAATCGGCTTATTCAAACCTGGATAGGACCTGGCGATTGAACTATATGACGGTGCCGGTCAGTTTTGGTGACTCATTCTTACTGCGCTGGCACTTTGGTTCAGACGCCTCGGTGCAATATTGGGGCACGGCGATTGACTTTGTTTGCGGAATCGGCTTTGATACGGCGTTTCCGGTTAACCGTGATGTGGCGGTAACCGGAATCGTTGAACCTACTACTGGTTCACAGCCCGACACGATGACACTACTCTGGCCAGTACATGCCACGACTTATAACTACGGTGAAGTTGCCGAAACTTTCACCGTGGTGTTCGACATCACCGGACCTGTTTCATTCAGCTATACCGATACTCAAACCGTTAACCTGAATTCTAATGAAGGCGCAACGGTTGTGTTCGATAGTGTCCATTTCAACGAAGTTGGTACGCACAATGCGGTCTGCTATGTCAGTCCAAGCGTTCCTGGCGATTCCAATGTTGGCAACGACACAATCCGTACTACTTTCGAAGTTGTTGCGGTTGGTTCCACGGTGTGGGAAGCAATGGCTCCAGTTCCACAGCCACCTTCAGGCAAGCGACCAAAATCCGGCAGCTGCATGGCAGGACTCGAAGCAACCGGTCTAATCTACTTCCTGAAAGCTTCCAATAGAAATGACTTTTATTCTTATGACCCGAATGCCAATACCTGGACTCCACTCGAGACCATACCAAAAGGTGAAAAAGCACTCGGTGACGGCAAGCGACCGAAAAAGGGTGCGGCAATGGCACCTTATAATGCTACGGTCTATGTACTGCGCGGTAACAACACGCTCGGATTCTGGAAATATGTAGCTGATACCATCTTTGGTGACAGCATCTTAGGCTGGAGAAAACTGACGAACTTCCCACTAGGTGCTAAGCGAGTGAAGGATGGTTCGGGCTTAGTTAAGGTTGAGAAGGGTGGCGACGACTATCTCTTCGCATCACGCGGTGCCAAACAATCCGATTTCTATCTGTATGACATTGCTGGAGATTCCTGGATAAAGGTTACCAGTCCACCGGTTGGCGCAAGCGGCAAAACTAAATACAAGAAAGGCACTTGTATGGCATATGATGACGAATATGTCTATCTCCTGCAAGGTTACTATGGTTCATTCTTCAAATACAAGGTTGAAGGTGATTCCTGGTTTGAATTACCCTGGTACAATTACAGGGTTTATCGTAACCGAGACGGCAAGAAGAAGAAGCCGAAAGATGGTGCAGCCCTGGTTTATCACAACGACTGGATTTACATGCTCAAAGGCGGCAATACGGTTGAAATGTGGAAGATTAAAGTTAGAGATACGGTGGGCGATTGGGTCCAGATGGATCCGGCTTCAGTATGGGATATTCCACTTGGTGCATCCAACAAGAAGGTCAAAGCCGGCGGCTGTATGATTAAATGGGGTTCCTACTTCTATGCTGGAAAAGGTAAAAATACCGATGAGTTCTATCGTCACGGCTTACCAGTCGAGACCGCAACCTATGTGAAATCGATAACGACCGCACAAGGTGTAATGGGTAATAAGGTTGTGACAAACAACTTCAAACTGACCATCGCACCCAACCCAGCGATTAACGTGGCAGCCGTGAGATATACCCTGCCGGTTCCTGGACCGGTCAATATCAAGCTCTATAACGTTACAGGTGCCTTGGTTAAATCTCATACGGTTACCAATCCGACTAAAGACGGCGTATTCTTCATCGATGCGAAAGCTCTACCTTCAGGTGTCTACATCTTACGCTTCAATGCGGGTGACATAAGGGTTACCAGAAAGATGGTACTGGAGAAGTAACCCGAAACGAATAAGTAAAGGGGCTCGAGCAATCGAGCCCCTTTTTATTTCAGCCGATGTCAAAATTTGATTTTTCTATTTAGATTCTCACCCCTTGGCAAAATTGAAATTATCCAAGAAAGTTCAATCGTGTAAGTATATGTAATTCAACGAAATATTCATTAGATTAAAATAAAATTAGGGCTTGACAAAATATTTAAAACTATTATACTTGCCCGCCTTGTTAAACGGACTGGGCATAATGCCGATTTACCCATGCTTGGTCATGGGAATTAGTTCCACAGGTATTTTGTCCCAAAATCCATTCCTATATAACCCGAGGATTTCGGTAATCGGGGCGGAACACGAAATCCTCAACAAAATATAGATTTATCCGCTCCTCAAAAGGGTTACAGCCAGAAGAGTCTTGTGCTACGGGTAAAGGTATATTTATTTCTGATACAGCTACAGAAAAGATATATCCCTTGCAATTTAGAGATTGGAAAGTAGTGCAAACTTTTCTGGCTGTACAAAAATATAAATCAAAAGGAGGTTTAAGATGTCGAAAAAGACATTACTTCTCCTCATCACTCTTTTCCTTATCGCTTTTGCGGCTGGAGTGAATCGTCGCGATTTATCCAAACCGATGTTAACGACCGATGTTGATCCGATAAGTTCTTCAAGGGTTTCCAAGCCTCAAACCTTAAAAGCCGATTTAGAAAAAGCTGAAACCGATGCTTCGCTCTGGAATCCGGATACCCAGATTACGAACAATTCATTACTTAACTACACAGAATACTTTAACCAGCGTCATATCGTGGTTGAACTTTCCGGACGAGTCCATGTGGTCTGGTCAACAAGCACCTCACCTTATAATATCTTTTATAAACGTTACACACCTGGTTTTGGTTGGAGCAATGATACTATGATCCATGGTTCAGGACAAACCTATAACCGTTATCCATCAATTGCCCTTGATTCAACCGGTATGCTCCATGTTGTCTATATGGCTGGCACCTCGACTTCGGCATATTATCGAGTCTACTATAAATCGTGCACACCGGTCGGAACCGGTAATGGTGGTTGGAACGCTGACACGCTACTTTCCAATACCTTGACCACAAATTATAAGTATTATCCAAATGTTGCCTATTCGCCCGATGGTCATGTTCACGCTATCTGGAGAGAGTATAATTCGACCACCCCCTACTATTACCGTATAGCTTACCTTGAGAAAATTGCTGGTGTGTGGCAGGCACAGGTGAATCTGGACAGCAGTCCAACCACCACTCCCTATCACTACCAATATTATCCAATGGTGGCAGCCGGACGCGATGGTAATGTTCATATCTGCAAATATGATTATGATGCAGCCAATCCGAGCTATTATCAGATTTTCTATATCGGACGCTATTCAGGAGTCTGGACCGCGCTCGAGAACGTTTCCAACTCGTTCGGAATATACCAGTATTATCCAACGATTGCGGTCAACAACCTGACCAATGAGCCGCATATTCTGTGGCGGGCATATCCTTCACCTTATTATTTCGTGCACAGCCGACGCACCAGTGGAGTTTGGACCATTCCAGATACGGTATGCGGATACCCAGGAACAACACTATACCAATATTATTGTCAACTTGGTCATGGACCGGGTGGTAAGATGCATGCGGTCTGGTATGGTTATACTCCAACCTCAACCAGTATTTATCAGATTAGCTATAGGGAGCGTAGTGCGGCTGGTTCCTGGAGTTCACCGATTCAGATAAGCAATACTACTACTTATGCCTATTACCCATCAATTGCAGTGAACGACAGTGACTATGCCCATGTGGTCTGGCGCGATAACCGGTCAGGCGCTTACGAACTATGGTATGCCAAGGGTAATCCGCCGTTTCCAAATGATATGGCGGTTGATGCGATTGTGGTTCCTGGTGCAGCGGTCCTACCAAATGCGAATTTCACACCGGTAATAAGAATTAAAAACGCCGGTTCATTGCCACAATCCAATATTCCGGTTACGGTCCGAATCGATACATCAGGTGTTCAGGTATACAACCAGACCGCGAATTATGTCGGTATATTGAATGCAGGCGACACCGGGTCGGTGACAATGCCTACTTCCTACACGGTTGGTTCAAGTAAATTAGTGACTTATGTTGTGACCGCATTCACCAGTCTGGTTGGTGACCAGAATCCAGCTAATGATACAATCATAAAGAACGTAGGTGTCTCATATCCGCCTAACACATTCTTTGCGTTTGAATGGGCAACACCGACTCTTACTACTACTGGCGGAGTTTATGGCTGCACCCACGTACAGGACACACTGGTCTGGATTGCCCGTGGGTATACTTCTCCGTTCCAGGTTCTTATTTTCAATATCAACACCATGAGTTTGGTTGATTCATTTGCGCAGTACTATCCCACTGGTTCCTATGGTTATCGCGACATGACATATGACCCGGATTCGGATTTTGTTTATGCTGGTATGGAAAACAACACGTTGCATAAGATTAATGCTACGACCCATGCCCTGGTTGCTCCGTATACCGTTACTGGTTCTTATACACCGACTGTGGTACGGGCACTCGTTCATGATGGTGATTCGCTCATCTGCTGTAACTTCAGCGGTAATATCTGCAAGTTTGCCACGGATGGAACCAATAGCCATTCACTTGGAGTGACCGGTAATTCGACCTATGGTTTAGGTTTAGACAAGACAAATCTGCGGATGTATGGGACCGAAGCTTATAGCAGCACAGCACCTAACCACATTCAGGAATGGGATCTACCAAGCTGGGCTTATTGGGATTCAATAATACCATGGTGTGGCGGTGGACCGGAATTGTTCGGTGGTTGTGAGACCTTCCGCAATGATACCTTCCTGCTCGTAGCCTTGCAAAGTGTGGGCGATGGTAATAAAGTCGTCTGCATAAGGCTTATCCCGTTAGCCAATGATGTTGGTGTTGCGTCAATCCTTGCACCATCAGGCGTCATTAGTGCAGGTGCGCAAACACCCCAGGCACTGATAAAGAACTATGGTTCTCAGGCTAATAGCTTTGATGTGATGATGACGATTGAGCCTGGTGGCTATGCTGATACAGTGACGGTTACTGGTTTAGCTGGTGATGATACGATAACCGTATCATTTGCCAGTTGGACACCTGGTTCTGGTTTCTATACGGTAAGCTGCTCAACAATGCTGGCAATCGATGAGAACAATTCCAATGATGCCCAAAGCGCGATGGCGGCATTGGCTGATTATATCGAACAGTTCGAAGGACAGGATGGCGGCTTTACTCCTGACCCGGCAA
>JAOUPE010000118.1 GCA_029880025.1 Caldifarciminota bacterium | reverse complement strand
TTATCAGGGAAAGCGAGTTGCACGGCGTTCATTTCGAACAGGATGCAATTAGTCACCTTCTTGAGCATTTTCCAGCCGAGGAGCAGACTATCGATAGAAGTGTCAATACCGATGACCAAGCCGGCTTTTTCTGCAATTCGTGGTAATATCCGACCATAACCGCAGCCTAATTCCAGAACTATATCACCAGGATTTATTTTCTCTATGACATAATTCACTTCGGCTTCAAGATATTGTCGAACCCGGGAAGGTGCTATTTCATAACAGAGTTTTAGTCGTTCACCCAAGAGTTTTTCAGAGTAATAATCGCTCACAACCTATAGCACTTTTGTTACATAATAGCCTTTGACTTCTTCACCTTTTGGGTATACGGTAGCAGGACATAAACCAAAACCTAAAGCTTGCCACATATGAATTGCCGCTATCTTGTCTTCTGAGCTCCAGGCACGGAGTTGCCGAACTCCTTTTTCTTTTGTCCGTTCAATCGACATTTCTATAATCTTTTTGGCGATACCCTTTCTCTGGAATTTCTCCTGAACCTCAATTATATCGATGTAACCTTCGTATTTTTCAATCAAAGGCGGCGTCAATTTTTTCCAATATACTGAAATTAAGCCGACAGGATTTCCTTTATACATTGCCACGATGGAAAACCCATCGATAATATGCATGTGGCGGGCTGCTTTTTCTCCCCATTCTTTTGCGATTCGTTCTTTTAATTTCTCATCCGCTTCAATATATTCAATTTTATGAATATTGATTTCATTCATTGTCATTATATCGAAATCCGAAGAGACCACGAAAGCACGAAAAAGAATAAAGGATTATTTCGTGCCCTTCGTAGATTTTCGTGTTTTCCGATAGCCTACTCCTTTTCGATTATCACAATGTATATCGGTCCTTTTGAATCAACATAGTGTTTAATTGCCCAGCCGGTGCCATTCAATATCTCTTGTAGCTCTTTCTTGGATACGAATAAGTAATCAAACCATGGAGTGACATACTTTCTATGTCTTACCCGAATTCTCACTTGACCGGGCATTCTGTCATTTTGCCACAGAGTCACAGAGGGCACAGAGAAAAAGAAATTCCTGGATGTCGCCATGTTTTTGACGGATTTCTTACTCTGTGTTCTCGGAGTCTCCGTGGCTAATTCTATCTTCGCATGACCATGAGCATCTTGATAATCTTTCATATTAGTGCATTATAACCTAACTTTAGAAATAACCACAGACGTCGCCGTAAGGTTGCGGCTACCTTTTGAGTGAAAAAATCTTCTGTCCAAAAAATGAATTTCATAATTATCTCGTGATAATCTCGTATTAACCCAGCACCGATTGATATGAAAAAGTCACAATTAAAAATGCTTAATTTAGTCATTTGCTTACCTGCTCCAGCCAATGGGCGCCGGGTAAATCTTGTGGTTTCTTAATATCAACATTTCACTGCTTCAATAACAATCGAGTCAGGAACTCTTAGGTTCCTTTCAAAATGGAAAGGATATTTGACAAGTCCGCGCCTGGTTGGTTTAGGTTCGAGAATTCTTGTAATGGCGAGACCGGCACCATAAAGAGCATCGGCATAATCGGTCAAAGTCCGATGAAAAGACGTGGTTTTAAAATTTATGGTTAAGCGTTTCATATTCCAATCGATCATATAACGGTTCCTGACAAAATATTTATCTATCTTGTAATAAAGAGCATTTTGGTTTGACTTGGTTTTGGTTCCTTTTTTAAATACCCAGCCGTTAATCCTTTTACCATTGATTATTCTTCCTTCAAAACAAGGGTGCGGTATCACAAAGACGAAACGCCCCTTCTTTTTCATGACTCGGCAGATTTCCTTAATCGCGGCTTTATAATCCTTAATATCCTGAAGCGCCATAAAACAGGTTACGATATCAAACGAATCGTTTTTGAATCCGGATAAATCCGAAGCATCGGAAATAAAATAATCGATTCCGAGTTTATCTTTTTTCTCCTGCTCAATGGCAAAACCAATCAACCCTTTTGAAAAATCTACTCCGGTAACTTTTGCCCCTTTGCTTGCCATGATTCTTGAGTTATATCCTTCACCGCAAGCCAGGTCTAAGATTTTCTTTCCTCGAATGTCTCCCAACAGTTTAAACATTGCCGGGTTATTCATTTCGAATCGGGAATAATCCCTGCCAGTTCGGACAAAATCAGCCCAGGCTTCGGCTGCCTTATCCCATTGCTTTTGGATGCTATCTTTTTTCATATTTTAAAGCATCCTTTTCATTCGCAAACTATCATAGACCAGTATAATTTTTTCTTTCAATTTTATCAATATATCTTCTTTTCTTTCGGCGACATCAGCCTGGGACAGACCAGCCGTTCATGAATTTTTCTTAAAAGTTCAGCCATTTCTTTGGTAAAAACAAAAGTCATTTTACGCATTATCCTATTTTAAATTGTATTGTCATTAAAGATAAAATCAAGCCAAATTTTCTTCTAACTCGTCCTTCGTCAAGCGCTTATCGTATTTTCGTCAAAGGGAGGGGGTATCGCCTAGGGGGCGACCCCCTAAGCGGCTTAGGAGGTGGCTTAGGGAGCAGCCTAGGGAGTCGCTTAGGGAGCAGCTTAGGGAGCTGGTTGGGGAGCGGCTTAGGGAGCAGGTTAGGGGGCTGCTTAGGGAGCGACTTAGGGGGCAACCTAGGGAGCAGGCTCGGGGGCAGCCTAGGGGGCTGTCTGGGGGGCTACTTAGGGGGCTGCCTCCTGGTCTGATTTTAAAGAAAATTTAACCACAGAGGGCACAGAGAAAGCAGAGGAGACAGGAGGAGGTTAATAACCACAGATTGACACAGATTACGAGAACATCGAAAGCAAGCCTGAAAAATTTTAACCGCTGTCCGCCGAAGGCGGATTGATTTTTAGTTATTGATACTTCATTCTGTAACTTCTCTTGAGGTTCTTAATCGAACCCCTTCTCTGGTCATAATTGCGAGACGCCCGGTTATCTTTTTCTCGTCCAGAGATTTGAAGTGTTGCTTAAAAATTTCGGTGGTCTTAGCCACTATCATTCCATAAAGTTTAACGACAATTATTCCACCGCATCGCTCTGGTGGAAATCTCACAATGCGGGAGAAATCTTTGTCCATTGTGAGAATTATGAGTTTATCCTTTATTGCCTTTTCGTATATCTCATCATCGGTAGCGCCGGAAAGAGAAGTCCTTCTGATATTTATTACATTATGCCCTTCTGACTTCAGAAACTCGATTATCGGTTCATAAACATTCTCATTGGCAATAATTTTCAAGGCGTCACCCCAGCTTCTTCTTGGGCTAATAATGCGGCATAACTAATACAGGCTTTAATGTCTTCCTTGCTGATGTTTGGATAAGCTTTCATTATACCTTCATAACTTTCGCCAGCCGCCAATAAATCAAGTATAAGGTGGACTGGAATTCGAGTTCCCTTAATACAAGGCTTGCCACTACAAATCCTTGGGTCACTGATTATCTTTCCCTCAAACCTGTTCATTTTTATTTTCCTATTTCAAAAAAGTAAGTTCTAAGTCCGCCATTGGCGGATTGGTTATTAGTTTTTAGATTAAATATCGATTCTTCCATATCCAGCCCTAAAGTTCTCCTATTAGGGGTGATTTGCGTTCCTAGTGTCAAGCACCTCGTTTGATTCCTGAGGACCCTTCCCATATTTCTGAGCTGTTGTCGAACATACTATGTTATCGGCGGTTCTTGAATCCTTCTTCGCTCGATTCATAAACTCAATTTACCAAAAGTCAAACTGAAGTCAATAGGAGAATAGGTCGAGTCTTGACTTTGAAATATTAGCCCGTCTAAGGCGGATTCTTCTTTCCGCCTCAATTGGATAAAAAGTTCTCAGAAATTCAATCCATTATAAATAAATGGTCGCTATTCCCATTTTACATTTTGAAGTGGGTTAGTTGGTCAGTCACGCAAGCAGTTTAATTCCAAATTCCTTAAAATGTTTGTCAAAAGAAATTGCCTCGGTAATTTTTAATTTTTTGATGAGAATATAAGATGTGCGGTCGGTAAAACTCCAAGATTGAGTTTTATTTCTACGGAATAATTTCCAAGCTCTATTAAAAAATCCCTTTTCAATTTTTACAAGGCTGATATTAGGGTCGTCGAGAATTGCTTGCCCAATTTCTATGGCAAATTGCTTATTTCTTCTTACAAGTAGGACGGTTAGGAATTCATCAAATATATAATCGGAAATAATCCAAAGAATATTCTCACCTTCAAGTGATTTTGTTATATTCCGTGTATCCCTATGATTTTTATCGTTTCATTATAGCAGGAGACTAAAAAAGAGGTATCGGCAAAGATTTTTCTCATCCCTTATGTCTGTTCAGCGATAATCCTATCAATCGCTTCAGCCGATGTTTCTTTAAGGTTAACTGGCTTGTGACCAAAAAAAGGCGAAGCGGAAAGTTTGAAGACAGGGACCTTTTGGTTTTTACCTTTGCCTAATTTGCGTTCTATTTTCTTAATCTCAGATAGCGGTAGTTTTGTTAGAATCTCAATAACAGTTTTATAAGGTAGTTTTACTATTATTTCTTTGGGCATTTTATCTCCTTTTTTATAAGTTTATCGGTTTCATGTTTAAAGTGAACGAATTTCAAGCATTAGAATTTTTCTTTTCCGCTTAAGGCGGATGAAATGAAAGAAATAACCACAGATGGACACGGATTCACACAGATTATGAGAACATCGAAAGCAGGCCTGAAAAATTTTAACCACAAAGAGAGCAGAGATGACTTTTATCTGCTTTTATCTGCAGATTCTGTTTGTAGAATACCCAACTGAAGGAAGGTGAAACTCGAAGAGTCCACTGAGTAAAGCGAGGTAAACTTTGGAAGCCTAACTTCCATTTCAAAAATGGTAAGTGTCCCTGGAATTTTGATTACCTGAAGTTGGATTAGCATTTATTTTTAATCTAACCTTTTTTTGGCACAGTTTAAGCACTTCTCGACATACCAGGAGAACCTTGAACCGCATTCACAAGTCCATTGCTTTTCTTGTGACTGTAACCATGATTCATCACCCAACTCACGTAACTGTTTTAAGTTTTTTATCGCTTCATTATGATGAGGAATGCCATCGTTGTTGAAACCGGTTATAATTTCACAAGGAAAATCAGCACACAAACCACAATGGGCAAGTCCTCGGTTTACCGCACAATTGCGAATTTTACAGTCTTTACCCATTTTATCCGACTGGCAACCTGGACAAAACCGTAGTTCCTCATTCTTGAATCTATCATATTTTGACGGCATTGGCATTATATGCCTTCTATCATTTGAATCATACGCTGCCTTGAAACTACAAGCACCACAATATAAACCACAATAGCCGATAAGATTTTTTCCGGTCATCTATACTCCCTTTCTTGATTATTTTGCCAAATGATTTGGGCGGTTTCAACCAAATTGTTCATAGCCACATTTTAAACGTTAGCTTACTATGAAAGAATATTTGAAGTTTTGTATCAAGATTTAATATCAATTCCGTAAATGCGATATTTTTTATAAAGTTTGCCGCCCCACAATAAAATAGGTCG
>JAOUPE010000117.1 GCA_029880025.1 Caldifarciminota bacterium | reverse complement strand
GTCTTACGTTAAACGTAGGACGATAAGCGTATCGGTTAACGTCCAACGACCGACGGTTTTTAGTGTTTAATTTTGATTCCCGCCACCAATTTTTGGCATTTAACAATCTATTTCGATTCATTCACTTTATTTATTTTCTGGGCAAAAATGAGGTAGGCGGTATGGGAAATCATGCGTTCCTTAGGTCTGGTGCCAGTTAGCCGCACCAGCAATTCTCGTTCGAGTAATTCGACTACTCGAATTCGAGTGAAACCTTCTAATTCTAATACCGATTTTGTCTTCTTTATCTGTTCTACATTTGGACTCAGTGATACCAAGCTGTGTCCACCTTTTAGGGTTTGATGCGCCCAATTAATCACACCCCATGGTTCTGGTAAATCAATAAAAATCGCATCTGCTTCTTTATGCAAGAATCCTTGTTTTTCCACATCGGCTTCGACAAATTCGACCCATTGTTCCAATCCAAAACGGCGAACATTAGCCTTGGCATTTTCTAAGAATTCTTTTCTAACTTCGTAACTGTAGACCCTACCTTCGGGTCGAACAAAATTGGCTAAGATTAGAGTTAGGGCACCACTGCCGGAACCTACTTCAATTACTTTGGCACCAGGGAAGACCGCAGTCCTTAAAAGCATCATTCCGGCATCTTTTGGATAAACAATGGTTGTTGTGCGGCGGACTTTCATCGCCATATCGGCTAAAGTCGGTTTGAGAATATAAAAGACGTCACCGGTATGGCTCTTTATCGCATCGCCATATTCCTTGCCCAAGATTCGAGTTAAATCAATATCACCTTTGTGGGTTGAAAATTTGCCGGTTTGAGGTAGAGTTAAGAGATACTTCGCTTTCTCGCCATGGTAGAGTAATATTAAATCGGACGGTTTGAGCACCGTTCCATTCTATTGTCACAAGTTCAAAAAGTCAAGGAAGATACAGAACTTTGTTATTGACAAATCTTTATTTCTCGATACGCTAACTTGTGCAGATTGGCCTATTACTGAGGAGATTCACCGAACGCTTTTCCAACGATGTTGCGATTGATTTAGGGACCTCAACTACTTTAATTTACGTTAAGGGTAAAGGGATACAGTTGTATGAACCATCGATTGTTGCGATTGAAGGAAATGACCATAATGTCGTAGCCGTAGGGAACGAAGCGAAAAAGATGCTGGGTCGGACCCCGGAAGGTATCAAGGCGATTCGACCCATGAAAGATGGCGTCATTGCCGATTTTGATACGGTTGAATTGATGCTCAAATCGTTCATCACGATGGTTCAGAAGAAAAGACTATTTGTCCGTCCGCGAGTAATCATTTGTGTTCCTTCTGGAATAACTGAAGTTGAAAAACGGGCAGTAAGGGATTCGGTTGAAGCAACCGGGGCACGCGAGATTCATCTGATTTCAGAACCGATTGCCGCCGCGATTGGGGTTGGTTTACCGGTTGAGGCACCGACCGGTAATATGATTGTTGATATCGGGGGCGGCACCACCGAAATTGCGGTAGTCGCACTTTCGGGCGTAGTTACTGTCAATTCGATCCGGGTTGCCGGAGATGAGATGGATGAAGCGATTATTAATTATGTGAAAAAGAATTATAACCTAATCATTGGTGAACAAACTGCCGAAATGATAAAAGTAAAAATCGGTTCGGCTTATGCCACGGGTAAAGATGAAGTGATGGAGGTTAAAGGTAGAGACCTGGTTTCCGGTATTCCTAAGACGATTAAGATAACCGGTGCTAAAATCCGTGAGGCGTTAGAGGAACCGGTGACATTGATTGTGGAAGCGGTTCGTCTCGCCTTAGAAAAAACTCCACCCGAATTGGCTGCCGATATTGTTGACCGTGGAATCTATATGGCAGGGGGTGGTTCATTATTAAAAGGTCTTGACTTACTTATCGCAGAAGAGACTAACCTGCCAGTTTATGTTGCACAAAATGCAACCGATTGTGTCGTATTAGGTGCCGGCAAGGTTTTAGAAAATATTAATCGTAACGAAAAACTCTTGTTAAAGACCAAATAACTCGGAGTCCTAACTTAAATTACAGTTAAAAAACTATGAATCGTAATCATAAGCATAGTCGATGGCATTCCGACTCATCTTTATTTAGAAATGCCCCTTCGGCTCAGTGGGCGAAGCGTATCGGAGAGGGTCGATTATTTCTAGTCTTCCTTTTGCTCAGCATCATTTTTCTATTTATACCAGGCGAAATAAAGCTTGGGCTATTGAAATATCCAAGGGCAATTCTACTTGCACCACTCAATATCACTCTAAGTTTCTTTACCGATATCCATAGTCTCAACCAAGAAAACAAAAGACTTTCTTTACTGGCGACCCAACTCCAAATTGAAAATGCGGCATTGAAGGAAATTTTACAGAGTAAAAGCAATGAGTTAAAAATGCCTGAATTATCGTTGCAAAGAGCACAAATCATTGGTCGCGACCATGAGACTATGTTGTGCTTTCTTTTGCTTGACCGGGGCGAACCAGCCGGTATCCGGGTTAATATGCCGGTAATAACCGAATCCGGAGTTGTCGGTAAAGTGATTCAAACTTCTCCTTTACAATCCTTGGTCGAAACGATGCTCAGCCGGGATTCGAAAATTGCTGCACTTGACCAGCGCAGTCGGGTGACTGGAATAGTAACTGCCTTTAAGACAAACCAATTGAAAATGAACTATATTTTGCCAGAAGCCGATATTCAGATTGGTGATACAATAATCAGTTCGGGAACGGGCGGGGTGTTCACTAAGGGGCTTTTAATTGGCACGGTCACCAAAATTGATAATCTTGCCCAAAGATTATTTAAGGATATCATAATTAAACCATTTGTTAATATTTACGCAATCGAGGCAGTATATGTTATTACCGGTGAAAAGAAAACAGAACAACTAAAGATTAAAACTAAAACAAAAGAGATTCAAACCGAATGGGAAAAGATTTTGGAAGAGTTAAAAATTGAGCCGCCATTTGAGATAAAGCTGAGATGAGAATATTTTTGACCTTACTTTTTATTTATTTTGCATTTCTTATCCAAACTGCAATTAAGCGCTTTACTCCCGAACTCGTATTATTATTACTCGTTATTTTTGCTCTTTATGAACAAAAGGGCATGGTTTTAATTTTGGGTTTATTCGCTGGTTTTTGCCTTGATTTGATTAATCCCAAAACCTTCGGTTTTAATCTGATAATTTGTTTGGTGGTGGGATTTGGGGTAAGCGCTTTGCAGGGATATATTTATCATGGTGGTCGATACCTTTTCATTCTGCTTGGGCTAACCCTGGTTCTTAGATACTTTTTAGCCTTTGTCTTACTTAATGCAACGCCCCCGTTAATCGAGATTATTGTAGCCAGTTTAATAATTTTAATTTTAGTCATACCTTTACATAGTCTAATCCATCGTCTTTTTTGCAACCAATGGAAACCCGCTTAAAAATTCTTACCGGAGTTGGTAGTTTTTTGTTTCTTCTAATCATTGTTCGGCTTTTTCAATTTCAAGTAATTTCGGGCGCTCGGTATTATCGCTTAGGCGAAATGAATCGTATTCGAGCTATAACAATACCTGGGTCCAGAGGCAGAATTTTTGACCGCAACGGAGTTCTGCTGGCGTCGACTCGTCCGGCTTTCTCGGTCTTGGTCATCCCAGCCGAAACTGACGAAGCCGGTATTGAGAAACTTTCTTCAATTATCAATATTCCTTTCGTTGAGATCTGGCAAAGAGTTGAACGGAATCGACGACTGACCCAGCCAATCAAAATTAAACGGGATATCACATTGGATTTAGTGGCAAAAATCGAAGAGAGCTCATCACAATTGGCAGGAGTTTCGGTCGAGGTCGAGCCCCTACGCTATTATCCTTTTGCCGATACCTTCAGCCATGTTCTTGGTTATGTTAATGAAATTAGAGAAGATGAAATGAAAAAGGATTCAACTTATAACCTTTCCAATTGTATTGGACGTTCTGGGGTCGAAGCCCAGTATGAAAATTATCTTCGTGGTTATGATGGGATGAAATTTATTGAGGTTGACGCGCGCGGACAGGAGGTTGGTCAACTATACGAGAAACGCCCAATTCCGACTCGAGCTGGTTATGACCTCTATCTGACTTTAAATGCTTCGGTTCAGAGATTAGCTTATCAAATTTTGAAAGGCTACCGACAGGCAGCAATTGTCGGTATTGACCTGAATGATGGGGGAATAATCTGTTTTATCTCAAAACCGAGTTTTGACCCCAATATTCTTTTGGGACCGTTACCGGCTGGGGAATGGAAAAAATTAGTGAATGACCGGGCGAAACCATTTTTCAATCGGGTGACGATGAGCGGTTACCCACCGGGTTCAACCTTTAAACCTTGCGTAGCCTTGGCTGGTCTGGAAAACCGAATCCTTAACAAATCGACACTTTTTCATTCCTGTACTGGTAAATATCCTTTTGGTAATAGGACCTTCAAATGTTGGACCGCTCATGGTCGACTGAATTTAATTGATGCGATAAGTCAATCCTGCAACATCTATTTCTATCAGACCGGTTTAAGGGTTGGTCTGGATTTAATCACCCAGACCGCCCTAAAGTGTGGTTTTGGTATGCCAACCGGGATTGATATTCCAGAGGAGAATAAAGGTTTAATTCCGACCCGAACCTATCTTGGACAACGTTATGGCAAGAATCGTTGGACCAAAGGCATTCTATTAAATCTGGGAATCGGGCAAGGCGAAATTTTGGTCACACCATTACAATTGGCAAACTTTTATGCGATGATAGCAGGTAACGGAGAATTTTTCGTTCCCCATTTACTGAAAGAGGTTGTCATTAAAGATAAAACAATAAAATTCTATCAAGAACAAAAACAGCAAATACCGATATCTCCCAGAAATATTGAAATAATCAAGCAAGCACTCTTCTATGCAGTAGAACGCGGTACTGGTGCAGCGGCAAAAGTCGAAGAGATAGTAATTGCCGGGAAGACCGGTACGGCACAGAATCCGTTTGGTGAAGACCATGCCTGGTTTGTTGGTTATGCGGGTAATCCCCAACCCAAAGTTCTGTTCTGTATAATTGTAGAAAATGCGGGCAAAGGTGGTGCGGTGTCGGCACCGATTGCGAGAGAACTCTTTCGCAGGTATTTTCAACTAAACGATTCGATAAATTTTAAGCTAGTCCAAGATTCTATTATACAAAACCCTAGAAATTAAAACTTGATGTTTAATTATGCGTCCTAAGCTTGATTGGTTGATTATTATTGCCGTTTCGGTTTTAACGATTATCGGACTTGTGGTCATATACAGTGCGGGCGGAACATATTTCTTATTGCGGCAGATAATCTGGGTGCCGATTGCCGTAATCGGTTTAATTCTTGCTTACAATGTGCCGCAGCGACTGCTTTATTATGTGGCTTATCCTCTATTTATTTTCAGCCTAGTTTTACTATTATTGCTTTTAGCCTTTGGCTCAGGGGTTGGGGCAAAACGCTGGTTTGATTTTGGTATTATCAGTTTCCAACCCTCGGAGTTCGCTAAAATTGGTTTAGTTTTAGCGATGGCGCGATATTTAACCACACGCAAGAAATT
>JAOUPE010000116.1 GCA_029880025.1 Caldifarciminota bacterium | reverse complement strand
GTTAGAAGAAAATTTGGCTTTATTTTTATGTGATTTATAAGTACAGTTAATAACATAACGAATGCATTGAATGATAGCAAATAACACGTATCTAATTTAAGAAAATATGTCTAAAAATATCTTTGTTTTCACTAAAGAAATGGCAGACCTTTTAGGCAAAATCTGTAAAAAAGCAGGTCTGTTCCAGAAAGAAGTAGCCGAAAGAATGGTTATCGCCCAAATCTGGTTATTCCTATATCTCGCACTTAAAAAAGGGTAGGGTAAAAATCCACCAGTGTGGACAATCCTTCTTTACATAAGAGCGTGCAGTGTTCCTTAGCCGGTGTATTTGGATAATAAAGCAAAGCACTTAATAAAATCATTCAAAGCTGGTAAAACAAGAGTTGCAAAAAGAAATATTACTAAAGATAAGGCAGAGTGTGATTTCAACCGATAAATCTTTGAAATCTAATGAGGCAATCTTAATTTGAAACATATTCATCGGTTAATCTTGACTTTGTGAAGAAAACTGATAGAATGGTAATGAATTTATCGGGGGTGTAGCTCAGTTGGGAGAGCATCTGCTTTGCAAGCAGAAGGTCGCCCGTTCGAATCGGGTCACCTCCATTTTTACTAATTGAAGGTTACGAATGACAGCACAACGCATAGCATCATCCGAGTGCAATGACGCAGTGGAAAAAATGCTTGACAAATGTCTTTTCATGAATAAAATGTTATGGAACTAATGTATACCGTTACGCAAACTAAAGTGCGTTCACGGCTTAGTCTCGGGTGGACAGGAAGTAACAGTGGGCAATTTTTTTATATTCCGACACGATACAACTACCGAGCCATATCAATTAGATTACTGAGAGGGTGTCTCTAAAAACGAGATGAAAATGCTTAACACAGTTTCGTTTTCTGTTCACTGCAGCGACTTTGATGTTTAAGCATTTATTTTTTTATTAACTTTAATTAAACCTGGAGCAGGAAAAGAGGAAAAGAATGGCTCATAAATTCTGTAACAATATACAATTCAACAAGTACTTTTTTTATCATTGTCATCGATTAAGTGAAAGGAGGAGTTAATGAAGAGAATCAATTTACTCTTCAAAATCCTGATTTTGATTCTCGTCGGACTTTCTGCATCCTTTTCCTACGCGTTAGAGAAGAATCGTAAACCGAGTCTTATTGATGTCGAATTTCACCCGTACCGCGGTAAAATTCGTGACCAATATATTGCCCACGCCGTATATTCTGACCCGGATGGTGATATCCCAACCAACATTGCGATTTACGTGGATAAAACTTTTTATCCGTTAAACTTAGTTAAAATATTAAAAAAAGCGCACCAAGGATTAGAACCGTATGAAGCACTTTATCGAACCATAATCAGTTTACCTTATGGTGAACACAGCTATTACTTCTATGCTGATGACGGGAAAGGTAAATACGACCGGGTACCTCGTTATGGCGAAATCAAAGCACCATTCGTTGGCATCCGGCGTCCCTATAATCGGGCACCAAGACTGGCTGATGGCGGTGTTCAACTTCAGCAGGGTTCGGAAAATGACTATTATGTTTATTCGGTATGGTATTATGACCCTGAATACTATGAAACTCCTAATCGTCCACCCAAAGAGATTGCAGTTTTTGTTGACGGCATTAAAATCCCAATGAAATTGCAAAAGGGAAAACCAAATAATGGTTTTTATATGACGGTACATAATTTCTCGGAGGAAGCCTTGCGTGCTTACCAGTACGAAAATGAACAGAGCAGTCCAGAACGTCACGGCTTCTTTTTCCGAGCGATTGACGCCGATGGTTTTTGTGTATATCTGCCCGAAGATGGTTTTATCCAAGGACCAGATATTACCCTTAGTTCTAACCATCCGCCCAAGCTTTTAGACCCTCGGGTTGAACCTGAAATCGGTACTCCGAAAATGGCTTACAGTTATTATATAACTTATGAGGACGAAGACGGTGACTTGCCTGCCTTTGTTCACTGTGTGGTGAATGATAATGTCCATAAGATGCGACTTAAAACCGGCTCGAAGCACAAAGGAATATATTACTTTCGAACCAAACAATTTGCCGGAAACAGTCACCGCTACTATTTCTACGCTGAGGATGGCCATGGCAATGGGTCAAGGGTACCAGAAAAAGGAATCTTCCATGGTCCGGTGGTAGTGGATAAATAGAAAGCGGTTGTTAAATTTAATTTATTATAATTAAAACTTAGGAGGTATAATGAAACTGAAAGAAATCGGAGCCTTAGCTGTATTACTGCTATTTGTGCTAATCTTTACCACAGGTTGTCCTAATAAACCACCTGATGTTCCTGTTATAGTTCAATATGCGGAATCTACCTATACCCGAGCCGAATACGTACTCCTGGTATCAACGGTTGACCCGAACAAGCATGGAGTTTATTACATTATGGATTGGGGCGATGGTGTCATCGATACATTTCCCAGTGACCCAGAAGAAGAACCTTTTACCAGTGGGGATACGGTCCCAGTTTCTCATCTTTATCAAAAATGGGCGCCGCCCAATACACCGGTGTTCAAAAATTTTGAAATAAAAGCCTCAGCCAAAGATGAAAAAGGTAAGATTCAGAATAACTGGTCGGTGCCGATTACAGTAAGAGTAATCTACAATGACGAACCTAACCGGCCAGAAATTTTCCAAAAAAATGAAAAGGGAGCAAAAGAAACTCGACAAATCTTCAAGGCAAGAGCGGTCGACGAGCAGGGAGACAGCGTTTCAATAAGATTTAATTTCTCTGGACCTGGCGGCTGGAGTCCGTATCGTCCCAGCGGTGATACAATATATGGAGAAGGAACCTTTAAGAGAGCTGGAACACAAAAAGTCTGGGCAATAGCTAAGGATATAAAGGGCTCGCAATCGATATCTTCAGAAACGCTTAACTTTGAAGTTTTGGATGAAGGTTATATCAAGGGCGTCTTTCATGCTATGGGGCTTGAGGATACATCGGAAATTCACTCTTCACCGGCAATCGCTACTATCGAGGCTAAAGAAAAACTCTTTATTGGTTCTGAGTATGGTTATGCCTATATCATTGATGCGGCTACGATGCGTCAAGAGCAAAAAATACGTCATTATACCGAGGACCCTGAAGATGAAGAACCTTGGGGGAATTCACCGGCAGTTGATATCAGCAATGGACTATGGTATATGGCTAATGACCAAGGTTATTTTTACTGCTTGGGTATAGGTGGTCGTAGGGAATGGGTTTACCCGGGTCCAGATGTTCCGGTTGAGAGTCTTGCGGGCTGGTCATTTACCGCAGCCGCAATTGGTTCCCATATTTACGTTCTAAACGACGATGAAGATACACTTTATGCTCTTAATAAGGGGGTTGGTTCTGTTTCTGTAGCCTGGCGTTATTATCGAACCGGTGTTGACCTTGTAACCGCGCCAATCATTGATGGAGAAAATAATCTTTATATCGGTGACGATTCAGGCTATGTGCATAAGCTTAATGCCAGCAATGGTCAATTTATCTGGAAGAAGAGACTTGCCGGTCCAATACCAACCAGTGGAGCAGTTGATGTCGACAATACAGTATATTTTGGGGCGAATCCTTCTATAAATGGTTACATGGTCGCACTAAGCAAAGACAGTATAATAAAATGGTCCTACGAGGTAGGAGAAAATGTTGCTTCTTCACCGGTGATATACAAAAGTTATGTTTATTTTGGTGACGAGGGTGGAAAGGTACATGCGGTCAACACTGCAACCGGTTCGGCTAAATTAGGCTTCCCACTTCAGCTTGATGCCAGTGGAGCAGCACCGACCTTATCATCTACGCCAGCTTTTGCCCTTGACGATTATTTTTATATAATGACTGAAGAACAATCGGTATTTTGCATCGGTATTGATGGTAAGGTTCGCTGGGAAACTATGTTACCGTATGCAGCAAAATCTAAAGTGAAGAAATTCGGTCGCAAGAGAGAAGAAATGATTCCTTCACCGGTTATCGGTTCGGATGGCGATATCTATGTAGCTGGTGGTGAGTTTGAGTATGGCTTATATAAACTACAAGGACGCGGAACTGGAGGAGGACCTGCGACCGGGGAACCCTGGCCAATGTTCCAGCACGACCGTAATCACTCAGGTAATAAAAATTACACGCCTGGACGATAAATCTGAAATACATCTCCAAGCCCCCTTGAAATTCAAGGGGGCTTGACTTTTTTAGTCACTTGAATAGGATAAGGCAGTGCTTGAGCAAAAAGAACTGGAAAAGACGGTCCGATTAGCCAGGATTGGTTTAAACGAAACCGAAATTAAATTATTTGGTTTACAACTAACCGAAATTGTCGATTATTTTGCCAATCTCAAATCGTTAAATTTAAAAGATGTCGAACCAACCAGCCATGTGGTTAAAATCACTTGCCCAAGGCGTCGGGATGAAAAGATTGAATGCTCAGATGATGTTTTAACTAAAATGCCCTGGGTCAAATTTGGTCAATTTTTTGTGCCAATAATCCTTGATGCCCTCTCAGAATAGAATTGTTAAGAATGCCTGAGACTCAAAGTTTTAACCAAGGTCAACTTTGTGACCTTTCAATTACCGAACTGAGAAATCTTTTACAAAAGCGCACAATCTCTTTTTCTGATATAACAAATTCGGTGGTAAATCGAATCAATGAAAAAGAGAAGACAATAAATGGTTATATTTCTTTATTCATTGACCAAGCCATAGCGCAGGCAAAAAAATTAGACCAGCGCATCAAAGAGTTTGATGGTTTACCGCTACTTACCGGTATTCCAATCGCAATTAAGGATATTATCTGTGTGAAGGATGCCTTGACAACCTGCGGTTCAAAAATTCTTTCCAATTTCATCGCACCATATGATGCAACTGTAATTAAACGATTGAAGGAGAGTGATGCGATAATCATCGGTAAAACTAATCTTGATGAGTTTGCCATGGGTTCTTCAAATGAGACCTCTTTTTATGGACCAGTCTCTAATCCCTATAACCCAGAATTAGTTCCCGGCGGCTCGAGTGGCGGTTCGGCGGCAGTGGTTGCCTATGGCGGTGCGATTGCTGCATTAGGGTCTGATACCGGTGGTTCGGTACGACAACCTGCTGCATTATGTGGTGTCGTAGGTATAAAGCCAACCTATGGTAGAGTTTCACGATATGGATTAGTGGCTTTTGCATCCTCTTTGGACCAGATTGGTCAATTTGGCAGGACAGTTGAAGATTGTGCAATTTTACTCTCAGTTGTCGGTGGCTGGGACTCATGTGACTCGACTTCGGTTAATGAACCGTTAAACGGAATTTTGGATTTTGCTAAAAGTATAAAAGAAATCAGAGTCGGCATTCCTAAGGAATATTTCGTTGCTGGATTAGACCCTGGTGTTGAAAAGGCAGTTCAAAATATGATAGGCACAATTACTCCGGATTGCGTCAAAGTAAAAGAAGTATCTTTGCCGCACACTCAATACGCTATTTCTGCTTATTATCTAATCAATATGGCAGAAGTTTCCTCCAATCTTGCCCGTTATGATGCAGTAAAATATGGTTTTCGAGCTAATGAAGTTAAAAATCTTCGAGAATTGTACGAGAAAACACGA
>JAOUPE010000115.1 GCA_029880025.1 Caldifarciminota bacterium | reverse complement strand
TTTCCAGAAGATATTGGGTATATAATAAAGTCAGGTCTTGACTATTAAGCAACTTGCCGGTTTTTAGTAAATCGAGGTCCTCCAAGGCATAACCGACCATTTCCAACACACTTATCTGGTCGGCTTGGCTTGCTTTAATTTCGAATGGGATATTTTTTAGATTACGGGCAAACCGAATACGGGTCGACAATACGACATCGTTTTCCGGACCGGAGTTATCAAGCCATTTTCCAATTTTCAATTTCATTTCTAAATTATTGGATTAACCACTCGGCTCTTTCTCGGTCTTCTTTATTTTATCCCGAATTCTTGCCGCTTTTTCGTAATCTTCAGCCGCGATCGCATATTTTAGCTCGTCCCGCAATCGCTTGGCTTCCAGTTTTATTTTCGCGTCTTTATCACCATCGGTTGGTCTTCGACCGATATGCTTGCTACTGCCGTGAATCCTTTTAATTAGTGGCAAAAGCCGTTCGGAAAAAGCATTATAACAGTTTTCACAGCCTAATCTTCCTAAACGCTTGAAATCGGCAAACGCTATTCCGCATTTCGGGCAGACCAGTCTACGATCTTCATCTTTAATCTTGTCTTTCAACTCGGCTAAAATTTCTAAAACCGACAACTTTACTTTCCCGGCTTCGCCGATTCCTTTCTCCAAAGCACATTTTGAACAGAGATGCATTTCAGTACTCTTGCCATCCTTATCCACACGGGTTATGGTGATTGATGATTCGTTCTTTTGGCAGATATCACAAACTTTCATTAGTCAATCTCCTTATTTTTAGACTACACCGAAGTTCCGGTGGTTTCCCATAATTTACCATCCCTTAAATAATAACGTTTATGGACGAAATTTGCAACCATTTCGTTATGGGTAACAATAAGCATGGTTACCCCTTTAGTTTCATTGAGCTGTTTGAGTAAAGACAAAAGCATCTCGGATGAACTGCGGTCAAGATTACCGGTTGGTTCATCGGCTAAAATAATTAACGGTTCATTGACCAAGGCACGGGCTACTGCTACTTTCTGCTTTTCGCCACCTGACAGTTCAGCTGGTTTGTGGCGTAACCGGTGCAAAAAATTAATATCACCAAGAACCTTCATGCCCTTGGCAACTGCCGCCCGGGTAGGCAGCCCAGCGATTAATAACGGCATTATCGTATTTTCTAATACGGTGAATTCGGGTAAAAGGTGATGGAATTGAAAAACGAATCCAAGCTTTTTGTTGCGAATCTCGGATAATGCCACATCCGAATAATCAAACAGCGCGGTCGAATCCAAAATTACCGAACCAGCCGTGGGACGGTCAAGCGTACCAAGAATATTCAGCAATGTGCTTTTACCCGAGCCGGATGGTCCTAAAAGCCCAACCATCTCACCCGAGTTTATTATTAAATCAATACCTTTCAACACCTCTAATCGTTCCGGTCCGAGTTCAAAGGTCTTCCAGATATTTTGCGCCTGAATCACCGGTGAATCCCGCTCTGGCACGCAAGGGCGGGATGAATTTAATTTCGGATTTTTGGTATTATTCATATCTTATTGCCTCGACTGGTGTTAACCGGGCTGCTTTGTATGCCGGATAGATTGTTGCCAAGAGTGAAATCAACAACGAACAGACAATGACTAATGCAAAATCAGAAACCTGGATCTGGACTGGTAGGTTTTTAATAAAATAAACATCACCCGGCAAATGAACAAACTGATAACGATTCAGAAGAAGCGAAGCGACATAGCCGAACAACCCGCCCAAAACAGTACCAATCAGACCGAGCAATAGTCCAACCCCAACAAAGATTCGGACGATGCTTTTTGGTTTCGAACCCATTGCTTTAAGTATCCCAATCTCTTTAGTCTTTCTTAATACCATCGTAATCAACATCGCGACGATGTTGAAAGCCGCCACCAAAACAATTAATACTAAAACGATAAAAGTGACAATCTTTTCTAAACGTAATGCGGTAAACAAATTACGGTTCATGGTAATCCAGTCTAATGCCCGATACGGAAAACCCAAGGCTTTGGTCAATTCTTGAGCCTTTCTGCCGGCTGAATAAATGTTATTAAGCTTTGCCTCAATCCCGGTCACTGCCTCACCCATGTCTAAAAATCGCTGTAGTTGTTTGAGTTCAAAATAAACCAGGGTGGCATTGTGTTCATACATACCGGAATCGAATATTCCGCGGATAAAGTACTTTTGGCTTTTGGGAACGGTCCCGAGCGGGGTCGCCTGACCTGAAAAGGGTGAGATTATCGTCACTTCATCACCGACTGAAACCCCTAAAGCCCGTGCTAAATCTGTTCCCAGAACCACACCATTATCTTTGAAATCGAATTCGCCCTCTATTATCATTTGGGAAATGTCGGTAATATCTTTTTCTAATTTTGGGTCAATCCCTCTTATCACCACCCCATCACTGGCGGTCTTGGAACGAATCAAGGTCTTTGAATAGATAACCGGGGCAAGGCTTTTTACTCTACCCGATATTTTATTCAGCAAAGAATCGGAAATGTGCATCGGTTCATACGAGTATTTCGTGATAACGACATGAGGCGTTATACCAAGAATCCTATCTCTCAACTCCTTATGAAAACCATTCAATACCGAAAGAACAATCAGGATTGCCGCCACTCCGACAAAAACGCCGCTGATGGCAATTATCGATATTGCCGATAAAAATTTACCGTTCCTTGATAAGAGGTAACGTTTGGCAATGAAGAATTCAAACACGATTAATTTTCACCGGGACTCGACGAGACTTTGAAGAAACTTGAAGTCTCGATGTTCTTAAGCTCAAGTATCTTAAAAATCCCTGTTTTAATCATTCGGCAGCAGGACTACGCAGTTGGGGAAATAAGATTACCTCACGGATTGATTCGGTATTGGTAAAAAGCATCACCATCCGGTCAATACCTAAACCCAAACCACCACACGGCGGCATACCATATTCCAAGGCGTTTATAAAGTCTTCATCCAGAGTGGCGTATTCCTCATTAAGCTTTATCTGCTCTTCAAATCTTTTGCGTTGTTCAATCGGGTCAGTCGCTTCGGAAAATGCATTGCCGAGTTCAATCCCACCGATTATCGGCTCAAACCTTTCCACCAAATCCGGATTATCCCGATGGGTCTTAGCCAGAGGGGTAGTTATCCGCGGGTGGTCCATCACGAAAGTCGGCTCGATGATATCTTTCTGGATAAGTTCCGAGAAAAACTTATCAAGCATTTTACCTAAAGAATGAACCCCTTCGGTATCGACACCGAATTTAGCCCCAAGCTTTTTCAGCGATTCTATGGAATGAGCTAATGGGTCTTCACCTATTTTCTCTTTTAAAGCATCAACAAACTTCAATCGAAGCCAGGGTTTGCCCAAATCGATATTTTTATCTTTGAACGTTATCTCGGTCTTGCCAAATAAATTTAACGCAATGAACTTAAATAATTCCTCAACCAATCTCATCACATCGTTATAATCGGCATATGCCTCATAAACTTCGATTTGAGTAAACTCCGGATTATGGAACCGGTCAAGTCCCTCATTACGAAAATCCTTGCCGACTTCATAGACTTTATCAATGCCGCCGACGATTAGCCGTTTTAAATAGAGCTCATCCGAAATTCTTAAAAACATTTTTTGGTCTAAGGCATTATAAAAGGTCTGAAAAGGGTTGGCTGCTGCTCCGCCATAAATCGGTTGCAGCACCGGCGTTTCAACTTCAACAAAACCCCTTTCATTTAAGAACTGACGGATTAGATTTATGATTTTTGTCCTGATTAAAAATATTTTCTTTACCTCTGGATTAGCGATTAAGTCTAAGTGCCTTGAACGATACCTGGTCTCAACATCTTTTAAACCATGCCATTTCTCGGGCATTGGACGCAATGCCTTAGCCAGAAACTCGAATGATTTAACCAGAATCGTTATCTCGCCGGTTTTGGTTTTGAATGCTTCGCCTTGGACCCCGATGTGGTCACCGACATCTAATAAATCTAACAGTCGAAATTTCTCGCCTAAAAAATCCTGACGCAAATAGATTTGAATCTTTCCCTGACCATCGGCCAGATGTCCGAAAATGGTTTTACCATGCTCGCGTTTGGCAACCAGACGTCCAGAAATTCTAATATTAGTTTTCTCGGTTGAGAGTTTTTCAAAATTGGCGATAACCTTATCGGTTTGGTGAGTTCGTTCAAATCGATACGGATAGGGTCGAATACCTAAAGAACGCAAACGTTCGACTTTGGCGATTTTTATTTCGCGTTCTTTGGCTAATTCATCATTCATTCGAATTTTCATAATATACAATATCTTATCGGTTGTCAATCCCATTAGAATTATACTAGCAATTATGCGAATCAAGTAGGAGATTGTTATTGAAGCTTCGGTTTGGTAATTTATAACCGAATTAACAACCGTGCTGAAGTCATAATTAACTATTTTTGGGCTGCCCGAGCATTGACCCAATTAGATTTTTAACTTAATCTAAGCATAAAATATAATTTGCCGAGATTTGAATTAGCCATTAAAAAATTACTTGAAACTTTCTTAAAGTTACGTAGAATTGGGCATAAATGGAAGGTTCGACCTTTCTTGTCACTCAACGCAAAAAAGACAAAATAATTCAATCTGATAGAGGACACTCTCTCATGTTGCGAAAATGCAGTAAAAAACTACTACCCAGCTTACTACTGGAATCAAGCTTAAGAATGGATAAACTTTACCCAAAGCTTTAAATGGGTCTATTTAAATAGACAATGGAGCGAACTTTATGAATTTGATACCGTTATTTGTTATACTACCTTTAGCCGGAGCATTTATAGTCTATCTTATCGGCTCGGTTTTTAAAAAAATTGGCGCCCAATTTTCTGATATTGTTGCCAATTTAATCATCGCCGGTCTTTTCATACTATCCTTATTCGTATTATTCAAAATCGCAAATGAGAAAAGCATCATCTATTTTGTTGGTGGCTGGCGACCACCATTCGGCATTACTTTAGTGCTGGATGGGATTGGTGCATTTCTGCTCGTAATCATAACCGGAATTGGTTTATTGTCTTCTTTCTTTTCGATTGATTATATGAATCGATTTGCCGCTAAGCATAAGTTTTATGCGCTGTTTTTACTGATGATTGCTGGTATGGCAGGAATTAGTATGACCGGTGATTTATTCAATATGTTTGTCTTCATCGAGATTGCGGCTATTGCCTCTTATGCCCTGGTCGCGTTTGGAACTGAACATGAAGAACTGGAAGCTGCCTTTAAGTATATGGTGATGGGTGAAATCGCCTCGCTTTTAATTCTTTTAAGTATTGCCGTGATTTATGCGAGTACTGGCACTTTGAATATGGCTGATATATCGCTGGTGATTCATAATCACCAGGGTCAGGCATTGGTCATCTTTCCTTCAATCCTGTTCATCATCGGCTTTGGCTTGAAAGCAGCACTGGTTCCGTTTCATAGCTGGTTGCCCGATGCCCACCCTTCAGCCCCAGCACCAATTTCAGCCATGCTCTCTGGAGTATTAATTAAAGTCCTCGGTGTTTATGGTCTGATTCGAATCTTCTATAATATCTTTGGCATCACCCCAATGGTATCTAATATTCTATTGGTCTTAGCTGG
>JAOUPE010000114.1 GCA_029880025.1 Caldifarciminota bacterium | reverse complement strand
ACTAATACCGCATTTTCTCCATCTTCAGTATATTTTGCAAAAAGCGGCGCCGTCTTTTCTTTGCTCGGGTTCTCTATCGTTTGGATTAATCTTCCCTCACTATTGTATATATAAAAAGAACCGCCTGGCTCAGGCGGAGCTTGCCAATCAAGATAAGCCGCAATCATATACCCTTCATCTGAGATTGCTATTGGGGTTGGTCCCTTAATTTCTCGAATTTTTTTGCCGGTGAAATCGTATAAAATTCCACCGGTGTAGCCAGAGTTGGTCTCTGAGGGGATATGACTAATAAGAATATATTTACAGTTTGGAGAAATATGTATCTGGTCCCATTCGTCATTTTCAAGTTTCCCTATCTCCACCACATTTAGAAGTTTCCCTTTTCTATCGTAAAATCTAATCTCTGTCACAGAACCTGAACTTCTTTTAACTGCCGGTGCATAATATCCCAGCCTTCTTCCATGAGATACTATAACCACTTTTGGATAACTTATCGCTATTTCCCGGTTGGCGCTGTCTTTTTCTGTGATTGCCGCTTCCTTCCAGCCCATCGCTTTCGCTTCTTCAATACTGACTGTAACAGTATCGAATATCACATCAACAACTGAAGCAGCAAAAGTCTTTTCATAAACAGGAACGAGTTTAATCTCTGAGCCTTCTTTCCCCTCCTGTGCCCCTATCAACGATATCAAACACAGAATAGCGACTAATAGCACTGTTGTCGTTATATTTTTTATTATGCTTTGCATTGTTCCTCCTTTTATTTTAACGAAGTCCAACAAACACAGAATAAGACTAAAACACTTTCTCATCGTTCACCTCCTTATTTAAAAAGAACTAATAGATCGTCTGGTAGTTCATCAAAAGGAATTGTAATACTTTTAGGATGTTTATTAGTAGCCAGTTGGATTCTTTTATTATCCAGAGGAAATCCATACCCGCTCCATCTTTCCCCTTCAGCTTTCACTACTTTTGTCCTCCCGGTTTCTACATCAAGAAATAATAGATGCTTAGCTGATATTTGGGCTGAATCCTTCGGAGGGAAAAAAACCTCGGCCACAATAATTTTCCCATCCGGGGAAATCTTTAAATAACCATCATTTTCTATTCCGTGGGTCTTATAAACCGAAGCAACTTCATTACCTAAAGTATCGTAGACAAATATATCGGAAGGATATTCCCATTCGGAAATAAAAGTACCATTCTTTACAAAAACAATCCTACTACCGTCTCGGGAAAACACAAAGAAGTAAGGTCTAATGCTGGTTTCGTCCATCTCTTCTAAAGTATAGATTATCTCAAAATTCTTTTTCCACTTTTGTTCACCTTTCGCATTTATATAAGTAAATTCTACTTTAGCTTCCTTTAACTTTTCCAGTTGACCCGAGTTGCTTTTCTTAAACCTCGCTGGAACATCCTTTGCCTTTATCATACATTTAAGAGTCGGAGAAATAAAAACACCTATTTTATCCTGCCAGTTTTTATACGGAAGAGTTTTTAGTATCCTTCCCTCAGGTGACATAAACCTAATTTCCCTTTCTGCTGTTATCACGTACGGTGTTTTCTGAACAGTGTCAATAATAACCTTTATCCGATAATCAAGTGATTTTTCATCTTTCTCTTGCGCTGATGCCACCTTAAAGAAAAATATCGTGGCAAGTATTGTCAGTCCAAAAAAGACCGCTTTGAGGCTGCTTTTATTGTTTCGTGGCATTTTTGCCTCCTTTCACTCTGTTAAAGAATGGAATTGAAAATGAGAGAGAATTTGCGCTCCATTCTATAACGCAGATTCCCATTGATTAGATAATAAATTTGGCTGTAGTTAAAAAAGATGCACATAATCATCTAAAATTAAAATAATTCTTTCCTCCTTGAACATTGGCTAAATCAGTATGTAAATATTCAATACCACTGTCAAATATCCCAATTTTAACTCCAGTATTACCAGTTTGAAAATCCCATGCTTCTGGTGCGTTAATATCATGATCTTCTGCTTGATTAAGACCCCATTGTCTCCAAAAATATAAATCGTCAGGAATTGCTTCAAGTTGATAAATATGATTTGGTTGGGCATACACCACTTCATCCAATTGATTTAGCTCTTCAATTAAACTATCAACACTCCGTTCGCAAGAGAATATCAATTTATAATCACGAGATAAGTCAGGAATTTTTACAAGTCTACCGTCATCATTATAAACTAATGTATCCTTTCTTTGGAAATTATGGAATACCTTTTCTATCTCTGTAACTCCATATTTTTGGAAAACTTCAATTAGAGATTGAGTCATTGTAATTTCATCTATCGCAGCTTTCGTTTTACCTTCAGGTAATGATAAATATTCATGAGGTATACAGGTTACGGCTTCACCTAATACATATTCTTGAGTTTGTGCAACAACAACAGTTGCACAAAAGATAAAAATTATAAAAGGTTTCATTTTATCCTCCTTACTTAAAAACTAACTGTTCTCTTTTTTTGGTTATGACATTAATCATATATAGTGTCCAATATTCACCAGTGAAGTCTAAATCAACAAATGCTATCTTCTTACCATCTGGAGACCAAGCAGGTTCATAACTTCGAGTCAATCGGCTTAATTTAGTTCCACTTGTGTCTATTAAATAGATATATGCTACTCCAATTCCATATTCTATAGTATCTTTTACAAAAGCAATCTGCTTACCATCGGGTGACCAGGCAGGGTCTTGTGCCCAAAAATTATCAGAAGTAAGTCTCTTTAAGTTCGAAACATCGGTCGAAACAATAACAATTTCGGAAGCGTCGCTTTCTTCAAAGAATCCATAATAAACGATTTTATCACCACCGGGCGACCAATCAGGTTGTCTTCCATCAACATCAACTACCATCCTCTTATCATTTCCCTCGGTAGTCATAAGCCAGATTCTAAAAAGAAGCTCAGAAGTGTCGTGGGCATTAGAGTCAAATGCTATGAGGTTGCCATTTGGCGACCACTTTGGGTAAAAATTATGACCTAAATCAGTAAGTTTTACGATAGAAGTATCATCGATTCTCCAATCTTTTGTTACGCGAACCTTATAGATGTGAACACCAGAAACGAAAACCATCCATTTCCCGTCGGGCGAAAAATCTGGCAGATCCACTTCTAAGAATGAATTTTCAAACATATTCCAAGTGTTGTGGAAAAGAGTATCGTAAATCCATATCTGTTGATGCCCTCTGCGATATGCAATTTTTGAACCGTCTGGTATCCAACAAGGATAATCTGCAATGGTTTCTGGGACCCACTACCAAGGTTTCTTTTTGTCACGACATGAAACAAGTAACAGGATTAATAAACACACAATGAAATATTTAATCCTGTTATTTTGAAGCAATTTCGCAATCTTTCTACTCATTTAGCTCCCTTTCATCATCCATCGGTCCATTGCAAAGACTGGCTAAAGCGATGATTGCTATATGAGAAAAAATCAAAGAATAATGATACCCCGGATTTAACTTAGCCTTTTTAGCACGCATCGGTTACTCCTGTCTCAATCTAACAAAGAGGAAATAGAAAGCCACTTCCCGGATTTCTTTCTATGAAGCGCCGGCAACAGTTGCCCAAATCCTCTGTTTATATAATAATAAAGTCCAGGCAAGAATTCCTGTAACTTCATTATCCAAGACCAAAAGTTAATCACAACTTAGTCTCCTATATATAAAGCGAGTAATTATATGAATATTTTAATTTTTGCCACGTAATAAATTCATGCTGATTTTAATGAATAACTCATTATTTTACAAATAGTTACCAGATTGATGTTTTTTGCTCAATTAAAAATCAGGGCAGGGGGTATGAACTGCTATAACTCTTGCAATCCTTGCCATACCCAAAATCTAACAGAAAGAGAACCAGCCATCAATAGAAAATACGAGAGTCCCCAGATTTCTTTACCCAGATTTCGTTAGCTAAAACCTTTAATTTTAAAAAATTATTTGGGGTTCGGACCTTGGTTAAGAAAAAGCCCGAACCCCAAACATAAAGTGCTTAGTTAGGCGGTTAACGCATCAGAACCAATTTTCGAGTCGATTTGTAATTTTCGCTCTCAATCGTATAGAAATAAATACCGGACATCACTTCTAAACCTTGGTCATCTCTACCATTCCAGGTCACGGTATACTCGCCAGTATCATAAGACGCATTGATAAGGCTTCGAGTTAGTCTGCCGGTCGCATCATAGATATTAATCGAAATGTCGCCCTTCTTCGCTAATGAGAAAGAAATCTGAGCATTACCCTTTACCATCGGATTAGGCTTTGCCGTATGCACAACCGTTGCTACTGGTATATCTTTGGGCATCTCTTCAATTCCAATCCGGTCCGAGTAGAATAGAATCGTCGTCGAATCCTCAATAATATGCTCTGGTGGGTCACCGTCATATACGTATTGCTGATAATAATGGTTAGCACCATTACCGCCCTGAATACCAATCGTGTTGGAGTTGAGTGTGCCGTTCATATCAAGATAGTTAAACCTTATCTTGCCATCCTGGTATAATACAACCTGGAAAGTCTGAAGCTCACTGGTGTTCCACCGAGGGACATTGACCCAGGTATAAGCAACATAAGATTGGTCAGTTCCGGTCTTTTCATATACCGCGCCTTGACTGGTCAGTGTCAAGTCATCCCAGAACGGAGCAATCAGATTTTGAATTGTAGAAGCTGGTAAAGCAGTATTGGTATAGGTAGTCAAAGTTGATGATTCTAAGAAACCATTGGTGCAGACATTGATTTGATTTATATTCGGACCACCGATTGTATAATAACGGAAGCCGAATGGTAAGGTTCGAGTCAAATAACCATCATCCGGACTACCTATCCAACCAGTGAGTTGGGTGCCACCCGTATAGTCAATCCAGGAAAATCTGACTGTATCACCTTCTTGAGTTGATTCATAAATATAACCGAAACTGTCTGGTGCGCTGCCAATCCGAGAAATAACAATAGCATCCGCCGTATCATTACTTGGGTCATCATCATTAACCAGACTCGTCCAGCCGACAATACTATAACTGCTATCGCGCACTGCCGTGAATTGACCAAAAATCACAGCCAGAGATTCTGCTGCACCTAATGCTAAGGTTGTATCTTTATGAAGCATCACGCGACCGGTATTCACATCCTCAACGTGCATGGTTGCCGGCACGTCTTTTGGGTCGGCACTAAAGTTCATGACCATCGCCTCAACATCAGATGGAACCGCGGGCATAACTCTACCGATTGGTCTTATGATTCTCGTTACACCGGCATCCGGGGTAGTGCTCGTCTCACCCATCATCGTATCATTGGCTGGATTCTCATCACCAACCAGGGCGGTATAAAAGATCACGTCATAAATCATGTCCGGGTCTGGGGTGAAATCACCAAATATGACCGATTGCTCTTGCCCAGCATTAATTGTAAGCGTGGTGTCAACATGGAAAACAGTATCATCAGTTTGAGTAATAATCATAGCGGTTGCCGGGAATGTTTCATCATTAAGTCCGAAATTCCTGATTACCGCTTCAACATCACTCGGCATCCCTGATGGAATCCTGCCGGTTGGACTTACGATACTGCGAACTCCAACATCATGGTCTCTTGGAGGCTCAATTATGCCTGC
>JAOUPE010000113.1 GCA_029880025.1 Caldifarciminota bacterium | reverse complement strand
TACTGGAATCCAACGCTCTTCAGCTACGCCATTGGGTGCTCATACCACAACCTCTCCAGCCGGTGAAAAGATTCCGGGAAAATTGCAGTGGCGAAAAGAGATTGTTGAGATTATGATTGCCCATGACATTCCTTATGCGGCTCAGGCAACGATTCAAAACTGGAACGATTTATCCAATAAAGTGCGTAAGGCTTTGAGTGTACAAGGACCGAGTTTTATTAATGTCTTAGTACCTTGTCCATTGGGTTGGGGTTATCTTTCAGAAAAGACGGTTGAGATTTCAAGGTTAGCGGTTGATACCTGCTTCTGGGCACTTTACGAATGTGAGAATGGTGCCTATAAATTAAATTATACCCCGAAAGAGAAGAAACCGGTGGTTGAGTGGTTGAAAGGCCAGGGCCGGTTCCGGCATCTGTTCAAACCGGAGAATCAAAAACTACTGGAAGAATTCCAGAAAGAAGTTAACCGGAGATGGGAGAAACTGGTTAAACGTTGCCAGCTAAACTCATAACGATATATTGCTACGCCTGATTAAAATTTTGTATTGACATTTAGATAAAAAAGGTTAAAATATTATTATAAAATTAAACCTTAGAGGTACAGTTTGCAGAATTTGACAGTTTCGGTAAGTAGTTCCGCTGCCCTTCATTATGGGCTAACGCTAAGAAAGACATAGAGTTTTCCCATTACAAAAATGTTCGATTGGCAGCAAAGGAATAAAGTGAATACGGTTAAAGTTGCCATAGCTTCAAGCTTTTGCGTGATGGTAGCTGAGTTCTTTATGGTTAGCTTGACTGTCCCTTTAAGACTTTCTTTCACCTCTAACGGGTCGAGGGATAGAAAGTTGTTAATATGACCCGGAGAAAAATGCATCCGTTAAACGGATGTAGGAGGATATACAATGAGTAAGGTTTATGTGGGAAGCTTGCCCTTCTCAGCAACCGAAACGCAACTTAGCGAAATGTTCGCAAAGTATGGCAAAGTGAATTCGGTGAATATCGTTACCGATAAATACACGAATCGCTCACGAGGTTTTGCCTTTGTCGAAATGGAAACCGAAGAAGCAGCGCAAAAAGCAATTGCCGAATTAAACGGTTCTCAATTTGAGGGCCGCACAATTATCGTTAACCCGGCAAGACCGCAAGAACGAAGAGAACGTTCTTTTGATAAACGCGACCGTGGTGGTCGAAAAGAGCGTTCTGGACCATCTCGACGTTGGTAAGATACTTCGCAAATCAGATAAAAGGGCGGGTATATTTATTACCCGCCCTTTTTCTTATTAGTAAAATATTTAGTTATATTTAAAGAGATTTTAAAGTTTTACCCAAGTAGAGTATTAATCTCAAACCTTCTTGACGAGGATTAATAGGTTAGGTATACTCCACCTATGAAAGGTGTTATTTTAGCAGGCGGTTTAGGCACAAGGTTATTGCCTTTAACCAAGGTTACAAATAAACATCTGCTTCCAGTCTATGACCAGCCAATGATTTTTTACCCGATAAAAAAACTGGTACAAGCTGAAATAAAAGATATCATGGTTGTCACGGGTGGAAATAATGCCGGTGATTTTCTGCGCCTTTTAGGTAACGGCAAAGATTTTGGTTTAAAGCGACTTCATTACACTTATCAAGAGGGTGAAGGCGGTATTGCCGAAGCACTCGGTCTGGCTAAAGATTTCGCTGAAGGTGAAAGAATCGCTGTGATTTTGGGCGATAATATATTTGAAGATGATATCAAATCATATGTTGCGTCATATAAGAAACAAAAAGATGGCGCAAAGGTTTTATTAAAAGAGGTGCCTTATCCAGAACGATTCGGGGTCGCCGAAATCGTTGATGGGAAAATTATCTCAATCGCGGAAAAACCTAAAAACCCAAAATCTAATTACGCAGTAACCGGTGTATATATGTATGACGAAAAAGTATTTTCTATCATTAAAACACTGAAACCTTCAAATCGGGGAGAACTTGAGATAACCGATGTGAATAATGCCTATATTAGAAATGGCAGTTTGACCTATGATATCTTACCCGGTTGGTGGGCAGATGCCGGCACTTCGTTTGAGGCATATTCCCGAGCCAATACCTTGGTTCATGAATCGAGACTAAAAAATAAGGATTTATAATCACCATTAGCAGTTCCCGATTTTGGTTTGGCTTTGGATTCGATTTAATTTCGAGAAGACTGAATTTTTGAAACATGAAAGAGGTCTTCTTAATTGACGGTCATTCTTTAATCTACCGTTCATTTTATGCCTTTATCCGTAATCCGTTAAGAAATTCGAAAGGGGAAAACACTTCAGCCGTATTCGGATTTATCAACACCCTGAAAAAACTATTTGAGAAATATAATCCTGAATATTCGGCAGTCGTCTATGATACGGGCGGTGAAACTTTTCGCCACAAAGAGTTCAAAGAATACAAAATCACGCGACCTCAAACACCGGATGAATTAAAACCACAGATACCGATAATTAAAGAGATTGTCAAGGCTTACGGCTTGAAGAGCTATGAAATCGAGGGTTATGAAGCCGATGACGTATTAGCCAGTTTAGCCAATCTTTTGAGCAAAAAAGGTTTTAAGGTTTACCTGGTAACCTCGGATAAGGATTTGATGCAAATGGTTTCAGAGAAAATAAAGGTTTATGACCCCTGGAAAGAGATGATTTATGATGCGGAGAAAGTAAAAGAACGGTTTGGGGTTGGACCGGAAAAGGTGGCTGATATCTTGGCTTTAGCTGGTGATACGATTGATAATATTCCGGGTGTTCCGGGCGTTGGTGATAAACGAGCTCAGGAAATAATTCTAAAACATGGTTCATTGGAACAAGCGATTGAAAAAGATGAGCGAGTAAAACCGCATAAAGACCAGGCAATTTTATCAAAGAGTCTATCGGTTTTAAAAGGTGATTTAAAGATTAAGATTGATGAATCGAAAATCAGGGTTAAAGAAACAGAATTGGATAGCTTGCTCGAAATCTTTAAAAAAATGGAATTCAGTTCATTGTTAAAAGACTTAGCTCGGGAAAGTTCACCCAAAATCTCAGTTGCCGAATTTAGTAATAAAAAGGTTTTGGAAAGGGAAAACAAATTTGGTTTTTATTTTGATGAGAGAGACGGATTGATTTTAGCAACCGATGCTAAAACAGTTCAGAGAGTGGCAATCGATAAACAGGATTTGATAAGAGAAATCTTAGGTGATAAGAAATATCTAAAGATTGGTTTCGATATTAAACAAAATCGGCAGCAGTTAAAAAAATATTCGATTGATTTAGCCCCGCCGATTTTCGATTTGAAAATTGGGTCATGGTTATTAGACCCGAATCGAAAACAATATACGTTTAATGATTTACTTGTTTTGCATTTGGGGGTTGTGACCAAGGAACCAAAACCAACCGAATTTGCTTCCTATTCTTATGCGATTTATAAAGAGCTTGCTCCAGAATTGACCGCGCGTGGTTTAGACCCAATATTTGAAGATGTAGAGATGCCTCTAATCTATATACTGGGTGATATGGAGCAAAGAGGGGTAAAAATCGATGTCAAATTCTTCAATAAGCTCAATAATGAATTGAAGGACGAACTGCGTATTATTGGAAAGGACATTTATAAACATTCCGGGGTAGATTTTAATATTAATTCACCGAAACAACTTTCTTATGTGCTTTTCGAAAAATTAAAATTGCCGACTAAAAAGCGAACCAAAACCGGCTACTCGACCGATTCTTCTACGCTTCAGGAACTGGTGGATACTCATCCGATTGTGCCAAAGGTTTTGCGTTATCGAGAATTGGCTAAATTAATTTCTACCTATTTAGAACCGATGCTTGAGATTTGTGACCCTAAAACCCATCGTATTCACACCTCATTCAATCAGACCGGAACCGCAACCGGCAGGCTCTCTTCTTCTGAACCGAATCTGCAAAATATTCCGATGCGCGGGGAATTGGGCAAAAGAATCAGACAGGGTTTCATTGCCCAGGATGGTTATTCCTTAATTAGTGCCGATTACTCCCAGATTGAGCTTCGCGTCCTTGCCCATATTACCGGCGATGAAAGACTCAAAGAGGCTTTTGAGAAAGGTGAAGATATTCATACTAAAACCGCTTGTGCGATTCTGAATTGCTCGGAAAAAGAAGTAGGCGAAGAAGGTAGAAGGATTGCTAAGGTTGTAAATTATGGCTTGATTTATGGGTTGAGCGATTATGGGCTTGCTGCCGGACTAAGGATTTCCCAAGAACAGGCACGGGCGTTCATTGATAATTATATGGCGAGTTATTCTAAGGTCGCGCAATGGCGGGAAGAGGTTATAGAGGAGGCAAAAGAGACTGGATTAGTTAAAACAATTTTAGGAAGGATTCGTCCTTTGCCTGGCTTATTCTCAAAAAATCGAGTGGTTTTCGAAGCAACCAGAAGAGCAGCGATAAATGCACCGATTCAAGGGTCAGCGGCTGATATTATGAAAAAGGCGATGATTTTGATTGCAGAAAAGCTAAAAGAAGAAGGATTCGAAGGCGGGATAATTATTCAGGTTCATGATGAGCTCGTCTTAGAAATTGAAGACCAAAAGGTTAAACAAGCACGGGAATTGGTAAAAGAAACAATGGAAAATCCTTTAGACAAGAAACTTGATGTGCCATTGGAAGTAAGTATTGGTATAGGTAAAAATTGGGCATCCGCCCATTAAAAGTTATGGCGAATAGGACGAATGGTAGCGAATAAATCGAATATGATTGCGAAATCGAATGGAAAGAATGACAATGAATAATTCGAATACATTATTATTAGTTAAATTCGCTGTCATTAGAGTAATTCGTTGGCGCAAATGAACATGAAGCGTATTCTTTTTCTTTTTGGAACCAGGCCCGAGGCAATAAAATTAGCACCGGTTATTAAGGAATTAGAAAAATTCCCTCAGTTATTCAAAATTGAAATATGCGTTACGGCACAGCACCGGCATATGCTGGACCAGGTTCTAGATACATTTAAAATCAAACCGGATTTTGATTTAAACATAATGCAACCGAACCAGACCCTGTTTGATGTTAATATCAGAGTACTAAGGGATTTGGAAACACTTTTCGAAAAGAGAAAACCGGATTTTGTATTTGTTCAAGGCGATACGACAACCGCTTTTGTGTCAGCCCTATCCGCCTATTACAAGAAAATCAAGGTTGGACATGTTGAGGCTGGTCTGCGTACAGAAGATAAATTTGCTCCATTTCCTGAAGAGATGAATCGAAGGCTGCTCGGTTCTTTGGCTGACTTTCATTTTTCCCCGACCCAAAATGCAAAGAAAAATCTTTTACGGGAAGGGATATCAGAGAGAAATATCTTAGTCACTGGTAATACAGTGATTGATGCTTTGTTGACCGCATTGAGGATGAATCCAAAATGTTCACTGTCCCTTTTAAAATCAATAAAGTCGGGTCAAAAAATTATTTTAATTACTTTACATCGGCGTGAGAATTTTGGCGAACCTTTCAATCGGATAGGTCGGGCTTTAAAAGAAATCGTGAGAAGAAATGACGATGTCGAAATCGTTTATCCAGTTCATCCGAACCCTAATGTTCGAATACCGGCAAAAAAATTATTAGGCAATATCCATCGAATACATTTGTTAAAACCATTAGATTATCTGCCTTTTGTTCAATTGATGAAACAATCTTATCTTATTCTT
>JAOUPE010000112.1 GCA_029880025.1 Caldifarciminota bacterium | reverse complement strand
GATTTTTTCCCGTGTCCTTGGTGGTTAAATTTTGACTTTTGTTTGTTGACCCCAAAATGTCCCTTATTTTTTCTGTCCGCCAGTCGAATCGACCCTTCGCCCGAATCGGGCTCGGGAGGCGGATTATGTATTGTGTCCCCGGAATTCTTCATATTTTTCTTTATCATTTGTCAAACCCTGACACAAGACCGATAGAAATACATAGAAGGTGTTTTTTATACTTCATCATCTTTACCGCCTTTGTCTAAATAAATCCGTACGCTTATGGGTGGTTACTAATCGGTTCATTTCAATGGCTCAATCTTATCTAATTTTTGATGATGCATCGCCTGCATCCAATCTTTCTTAAGTTCTTCTTGATGAAGAATTGCCCATTCAATAACCAATCCAAAAGCACGGGGTGGCAGATATCCGGCAAAGATGGTTAATGTCTCAATCGCAATTAAAGCTTCATATTCTCCATACACTGCATGAAAATGTGGTGGCTGATGGTCATTATAATAGATATAAATAATGATTCCGAAAAACCGAGAGATTTCGGGCACGAAAACCCCTTAATGAAGAACGGTCTCTTCTTTTTTAAGCACGGTCAAAGGGTCAACTTTTAAAATCTTGGCATATAAATTATCCGGGCAGAGGTCAATACCGCCTTGCCAGGCTATCGTGTGACTCTCCGGGTCAATAAATACTGAATTGAAGAAACTCACATCATCCCATACCGAGAAAACACCAATACCCTTCAGTTCTGAGAGGTCAACAATACCCTCCACTCCATCCGAAAACTTGAGCCAAACCCGATAATTTGCCAACGGTTTTACTTCAACAATTTTATGCATAATTAAATCTTCTTCTCCTTTTCAAACATATTGGAATACCTTAATGGTTAATTTTAACTAAATATTCATAATCCGTCAATAAATCTCAGCAAACGGCAATACACATTTTCGGAAGTCGGACTTCCATAATCAATTCCCAGCGGAGACAAAAGCGGTAGTCCGCCTGTCGAATCGACCCTTCGCCCGAATCGGGCTCGGGAGGCGGATTGACAATTTCAATAGGATGCTCCCCATCGTATTCATGGTATCGCATTCCTATCTCTTTCTTTTTCTACCTGATACGCTTGCCAAAATACTCCCATAAAAATTGCCCACCAAATAACAGACCCTACTACAATAGTAGCACCTGCACCCACCCCTAACCCACTAACGACCTGAAGGCCTTTACTAAAAGTCCAGTAAATCATTGTCATCATCATTGCCCACTTTTTTCCTTTATAGACAAAGAAGGTTAATATCAATACCAAAGCAATATCTATCCCTGAGAAAAGGAACACAGCCCAACCAACCATCACAAAAATTAAAGTAATGATTATAGAAAAAATCATCATAGCAGTTGCTACCTTCCTTGCCGACCTGAAGAAGCCCAAAGTGTCGTAATTTTCTACTTGATTCTTTAATTCTTCTTCGTTCATTTTCCATTTAAATAAACCAGTAAAAAAGTCTTCTGAATAATTTATTTTTTTTCCTTCCTGTTTTATTATTTTGTTAGTTTTTTCGGTTATTTTTTTGTCTGTCCCGGTATCGGGTTCAGTTTCTTCAACCACGCTTAAATCAGCTCCACATTTTGGACAAATTTTATCTTCAAATGCGACATCAGCCCCACATTCACTACAAATATATTCTTGTTGAGAATCTAGAGGTCTTTTTTTATCATCTTTCATTTTTCCTCTATATTATTAAAAGGAGGTCAAATCGGAGTCAGACTCCATATTAACTTCATACCAAATTTTAAGAAAAAATGGCATCTCGACAAGAAAAATGGTCGCTGTCCCTTTTTTCCCGAAAATGGTTCGCTTCATTAACAGGGATAACTCCCATATTTATTTTAATACTTAATGCTCTCTTGTCAAGGCTTTTGCTAATCGAAATTCAGTAAAAATTTGATAGCGGCTAATATCGCCTAAAGAACCATATCTAAATTGCATAAACTTCTCTAACTATATTTTCTAAAATATTAGGAATTGAGTTTTGCTCATTGGAATAATGTTCCACTGCTGCATATGGTTTACCAACTTTATCTGCCCGATTTCGAGAAACACCTAAAATGTTTTCTAGTTTCCCAGATACCATAAAGGTTTTAGCAAATTCTCTATTACACTCATCTTCGATGTTTTGATTTTCATTAAATTTATTTTTCGCCTCGTTATATTTATCTTTGTCATATTCAGTACCATCTGGTTTCAACTCTTCAGGAATTGGGTCTTCATCATAAATAGTTAGATACGGTATTCGATAAGCATTCAAAATCTTCATATACAATGTAAGGTTAAATTTTCCACCACAATCGATTAGGCTAACACTATGATCAAATGTTCCTAAACGGCGAACAATAACCGGGAAGAGTGCTTTTTCTGTTGCTCCTTCTAAAAGTGCAACTTTGCGTGCAAAAAAGACTTCGTTCCGATCAGGATTAAAATACCGAATCATATTAAATCTTTGTTTACGTTCATCGTCTCCTTCAAAAAGGTCAGTTTTAACACGAAAAGCTTTAGTTCCATCATTTTGGCTTGTCTTTCTAATAATTGCTAAACTACGGTAATCCTCCATATTAACAAAGTGGGATGAATGAGTACATAGAAGTATTTGGTCAGTCGCTGATATTTCTTTTAAAGCTTCATAAGTGGCACGGCAAACCTGGGGGTGAAGGAATAACTCAGGTTCTTCGAAAGCGAAAATATTAGAACGCTCTCTTATAAGTCCAGTCTCTGTTCCCGTATGACGTCTACTCTCCGCAGCCCAAACCCGCATCAGGGCAAAAATTAATGAACGTTGAAGCCCATGTCCTTTGGATTCAACACCTGTTGCCAATCCGTCATCTAAAACTACATTTGTTCCTAATTGAAATACTTTTTCTACATCTGGAGTGTCTACATTAATTTTAACTTTTACATCCCACATTGATAATGCTCTTTGTATGTTAGCTTCTAATTCCTTAATTTCAGTCATTTTTTCTTCAGGGGTTTCTCCTTCGATTACTTTTTTCATTTCAACCATAGCTTCGTTAAGCCTCTGGAAAGCTGGATTAAACTGAGCAATTCGTCTAACTACAATCCCTACTAATTTACCAAGAAGTGTGGTTGGGGTTGTTTTTATTTCCTCTGTTGCTTCCTGAACTGCTTGTACCAAGTGGAATTCAGGAAGATAACCGTCTAATACCTGTTTGTAACCTGCAGGGTTTTTTCGTTTGTCAATAAGGCAATTAATTCTATCAGGATATTTTCCTTTAAATTGAACTATAGCCTGTTTATAAACTTCTTTGGTTATACGACCACCTCGTGGTAAAAATTCAGCTATTGGTAAACCAACAATCACATCCAGTTTTTTATAATCTTCAAAATCTTCGTGTAGCCATGGTTCTTCCGGGACTTTCATAATCGCATAATAATTTGCCGAAATTTTTCCCGATTCATCAGATATATATTCTTTTGATACAGTTAAATCACCATCAACCATCCAAGGTGTAAGTTTTTCTTTCTCCGCGTCATTAAGTTGATTAAAATGGGCTGTGAGCACAATTGGTTCTTGTGTTTTATGGTTAAAAAAGCAAGTTTCATTTACCCCCTTTACCGAGGCAGATAGAAAAAGGTTTAACGCATAGAAAAAATTAGATTTACCACAGTTATTCTCGCCCAGTAGAACCACGAAATCATCAACATCTATCTCAAAATTTTTTAGCGACTTGTATCGTTCAGCTTTAAAATATCTTAGCTTCATAAACAGGTTGTGTCCTGCTTTCTGTGGAAATTCTTAATTTCGTTGTCATCGTCTATATCGTAACTTAATCAGGCTACCTTGTTAAGGGTCAAATCGGGGTCAGACCCCATAATTGACCAGAATTGACCAGAATTGTACTACTCATCGTTCACTTCCTTCGGGCTTTCTAGAGCGATTGTCTCGCCTTCAACTAATGATGCTTCAGGAATCCCTTTTTGTTTTCTCAAATCCTCAATTTTACTAAGTGGGCGCTCTAGTTGAGTACGACGTGTTGAAGTTAAGGTATTAAATTCAATTTTTGCCTCATCGATCTTCTTTCCCATCTTCTCAAGTGATATCAGGAAATTACTCCATTGTTTGTTAAATGCGCCAAGCAGTGATAGTATTTGAGCTGAAGTCCTTTCTAAATTAAAATTATCCACCGCCTGCCTGATCACAGCAAGTATCGCATACAGCGTTATAGGGGAACAAAGTATCACCTTGTTCTTTAGCGCTTCGTCCAGTACCGAACTATCATTTTCATGAATAAAAGCGTAAATTTGTTCATTCGGTATGAATACTATCACATAGTCTACTGTGTTTTCCTCAGGATTTATATAATCTTTTGTAATTACTTCCTTAATTCGTGTCCTAGCATCTTTTAAAAACTTATCTTTATACATTTCTTTGTCGCTTTCTCCATCTGCTTCAAGATAATGCAAGTAATTATCCAAAGGGAATTTAACATCCATATTCACTTTGAGATTTTGAGGCAAAAGAAATGTATAATCGGGACGTTTGCCCACTGTTTCTAAAACTTTCTGCTTTAGATAATTGATACCCTCTACGAACCCCGCTAGCCTTAATACATCTTCAGCCATTCTTTCGCCCCAATGTCCACGAGCCTTTGTACTTGCCAACGCAACTCGTAATTGACTGGTAGTTTCTTGAAGTTTTCCTGTCTGTTCGGCGGTGGCTTTCAGTTGATTAGCAAGCTCACCAAATTTCTGTGCTCTATCCCCCTCAAGGGTAGTCATAAGTTCTTGGACTTTCTGCAAATCTCCCTTCATTGCCTCAAGTGTCTGGTCAATCAACTTTTTCTTTCCTTCAAGTTCTTTCTCCCCTAGCTGTGTCTGTTTTGAAAGAGTTTCGTTAGCAAGTTTTAGGAATTCGTTGGTATTCTTTGACAAAGCTTCTAAGGAAAGGGCACCAAAAGACTCTTTGATTCTGTTAATAAGAGCTTCTAAGTCTTGAACTCTTTGAGATTCAGTTTGTGAAATTAGCTCTTGCGCAATTGTCTTCGCTTCTCGTCGGCGTAGCCAATTTATGATTAGAAGAATGACTACTCCAACTACTAAACCGATAATGAAAACTGCTAGGTATTCCATACTAAACCTCCCTTGGTCAAATCGGGGTCAGACCCCATAAAAGACAGTGCGTAGTGCATAGTGCCGAGTGCATTTTAATTTATCCGAACAGCATAATTGACTTCATACCAAATTTTAAGAATAAAGAGCATCTCGTCAAGAAAAATGGTCGCTGTCCCTTTTTAGCTACTTCCTCCCGCCAAGGGTCGGGTCTTTCGACATTAGAAGTTAGTGACATATATTCTGTCTAATTTTTGCTGTAATTCTATTGTTAATTTAATTGCTTTGGCGATTTTGAGATAATGATTGATTTCGTCTAAAGTGAGTTTATAGCCTGCTCTATCTTTTTGGTATTTTCCCATTTAATACCTAAAAGAAGCTTAATAGCTTAAATTAGAAGCGGTACTGCTAATAAATAGATTGTAGATTTCTGTAAGATAAGAAGTTAGTATCTTCTCGATCGACCTTGGCATTGGATGATTTTAGTTTTTATCCGTATCGTGTCAAGATACAGAAGCATCATAACTACCACATTTTTATCGGGATTGACTTTTGTTAAATAAGAAGTAGTATGTGCCATGATTGAAGAAATTAAAACCAGCC
>JAOUPE010000111.1 GCA_029880025.1 Caldifarciminota bacterium | reverse complement strand
AAATCCTTATTTCACCACGGCGTTGGGTTATCCCTTTGGTATCAAAATAACCGAGCAAAGGTATGATATACTTACGACTCGTGTCAAGCATCTGGCGAAATTCGGAAGCGGTCAGTTCTGATTTCTGTTTAAAATGCTGCAAAAGTTTATCTTCGGCAACCTTAATATTAGATTGATGAAAGATTATCCCTTCGCCGACATCAATCAATTTTCCCATACTTATCATTGCCTTGGCTAGTTTCTCGATTTTACCTGGTTCGGCTGGAATCAGGTCTTTAAGTTCGGCGATTTTCGGGGTGTTAAACTTTCCCTCTAGGTAAATCTTCTCAAGCTTGGCGACAATCGCCTGGTCTGGTTCAGAGAATTTTATTTGATGAGTTGCCAATCTTAATTTGTCTTCGGTGCGGACAAGTATGCCTTCTTCAACCAGCTGGCTGAGTCTTTGGTTGAACAGAGCGATACCGCCGGTACGGGATAGACTTGGGTCCAATTTGGATAAGAGCTCGGCTTTGTTGATATCAAGGCGTAAAGGATTGGAATTGTGAAACTCGGTCAGACTATCGATAATCGCCGCTTTGGTTCGGTCATAGAAATTGAAATGGACCAGGAAATTTTTTCCTTCGTGATTGAATTTTATTAGTTTGCCGTTCTGAATTAATTTCTCAGTAATGGTTTGGGCATCGGCTAAGGAAAGAGTTGTCTCCTTCGCCAAAATTTCAATAGTTTTAGCCGTGAAACCAAATTTTAACAGATGCTGTTCAATGATGTTTTCTGGGTCACCCCGTCGGATTGCGATTAAACGCTCATTGAGCCGTGAATCGAAACGACGTGCCTTATCCGGATTTGCTTCCAATACTACGCCACCGCCAATTGTTCGGGGCGGCGTGTAGGAACGTATCACATAACGGTCATTCCAGTCACAAACCATCGGGCTTTCCAATCGCAACTGGACAAGGCTTTCATCGCCCGGGCTGAGTTCTTTTTTATCCAAAATGACAATCCGCGCCATTATTTCGGCAGTGCCCAGATGGAGCCGGATCCGAGTCATATTTTTTAACGGTTCCGGAGTATCTTTTAAGAGGTAGAGTGAGGCATTGATAAACCTGGTTGGATGGTAATAGCCGACCGTAGCTAAAACGTTTCCCCGAAGGATTTCCTCTTTTTCGACGCCGATTAGATTGAGGGCGGTTCTTGTCCCGAGTGCGGCAGCGTTAACCGATTTGTTGTGGATTTGAATACCACGAATTCGGGCGATTTTATTCTGGGGTAAAAGTTCAACCCGGTCACCAAGCTTAATGCTGCCGGAGAGTATGGTTCCGGCAACTACGGTGCCAAATCCTTTAATCGTAAAGCAGCGGTCGATCGGCATCCGAAAAATACCGCGGTCGGGTTTTGGCTCAATGTTCTCGACCAGTTCATTCAATAACCTCTTCAAATCAGGAATTCCCTCGCCGGTTAATGACGAAACCGAAATGATTGCGGCATTTTCCAACAAGCTTCCTTTGACCATGTTCTCGATATCTGACTTTATCAGTTCTAACCACTCGTTATCAACCAAATCTTTTTTGGTGACAACGATTATCCCTTTTTTAATACCCAAGAGTTGGGTGATTTCAAAATGTTCTAAGGTCTGGGGCATGATTCCGTCATCAGCCGCAATCACCAATATTACCAGGTCGATAGTACTTGCCCCGGCTAACATGTGACGAACGAATTTTTCATGACCAGGAACATCGATGATTGTTGCGTTATCGCCAAAAAAGGCAAACCCTAAATCAGTAGTCATGCCTCGTTCTTTTTCTTCTTTTAAACGGTCCGGGTCAGTGCCGGTCAGGGCTTTGGTTAAAAGACTCTTGCCATGGTCAATATGACCAGCCGTCCCAATTACAACGTGCATCGACTGAAGATATTAAGAATGATATGAGTTGACTGGTATTTCAGATTTCTTTCCGTTCCGAACAATTGGAGATTTTCATTTCATCCCGATATTTAGCCACGGTGCGCCGTGAAATTTTGGTGCCTTGTTTGCTCAAGATTTCGGCAATCTCTTCGTCACTGTATGGCGTCTGTTTGTCTTCATTTTCAATAATTTGTTTGATTTTATCCTTCAGACTATGGCGTGCGACATCGCCGGTGCCGGAAACGAAAAAGAATCGAAGCGGGAAGATACCAAATGGCGTTTCAACGTATTTGCCCTGAATCGCACGGGAAATGGTCGAGGGGTGAATGCCCAGTGCAGCACCGGCATCTTGAATCAATGCCGGTTTTAGAAATTCTTTGCCCCGTTGAAAAAATTCATACTGTTGTTTGAGAATATAATTCATCACCCGGCGCATCGTTTTTTTTCGAGATTCGATGCCTTTAATCAGCATTAAAGCACTGTTGAACTTAGCCCGGGCAAAATTTACCTCTTCTTTGGGAAAAACCTTTGAATTCAATAGGACCTCACGGTAATGCCTTGAAAGCCTTAGTTGTGGTAGGATGTCGTCGTTTAGAACCGCGGTGATTTTATCCTCGCGCCACTCTACCGTAAAATCGGGTGAAACATAAATCGGATTGCTCTGGGTGAAACGTCGAGCCGGTTTCGGCTCCAATTGAATAATATTGAGAATGGCATCTTTAACATTCTTTTCCGTGACATTACACTTCCGGGCAATCGCCGAAAATTGTTTTTTGCACATCGGTTTATAATAGTCGCTCAGGATTTTATACTCTAAACTGTCTTTATCGTATTCTAATATTTCCAATTGCACTAAGAGTGCCTTCTGGGTATTTCTTGTGGCGATGCCGCCCGGTTCGATATGTTGAATTATCGAAAGAATCTTGTTAAGTTTATTCTGGTCAATTTTGAAAGCACGGAGTATTTCCTCTTCGGTTATGATTAGAAAACCCTCACCATCCAAGTTTTCAATAATATATTCGGCAACTTCGATTTCTGATTCATCAAGCATGGCGCGAAGTTGCGGCAGTAGAATATCGCTTAAACTGACCGATGCCCGGCTAATAGTTTCGATTGGGTCAAACTCGGGCTGTTCACGGTCAAGCGGTAATCGACCGGTATCTTCTTGTAAAAAGTCGGCTAAGGTATAATCCTCAGTATTTTCGGATAAGGGTTTTTCTTCGGGTCTTGAGGGTTGAGGAGGGGTCGATACCCGGTCGAAAAACTTTCCTTTCGAAATGGTTGCTTCTTCGGTTTCTTCTTCCAGCGATTGTAATACCGGATTGGTTTCTAATTCTCGCTCAATTAGAGATTGGAGTTCAATCGCCGGTAAAGCTAATAGTTTCAAATTCAATAATAGTTGGGGAGTTAATAATAAGCGCTGTTCTAAGCGTAATTCCTGTTTCATATCCTAAACCTTTCGCCCAGATAAACTTTTCGAGCTTGCCGGTCTTTGACTAAATCGTCAGAGGTGCCCGAGATTAAAATTTTTGCATCATACATGAGATAGGCACGGTCGGTTATTTCTAAGGTTTCTCGAACATTATGGTCGGTAATCAGAATCCCTAATCCTTCTTGCTGCAGTTTATTGATAATGTCTTGAATTTCCGCTCGCACGATTGGGTCAATGCCAGTAAATGGCTCATCGAGTAGAAGAAAACTGGGTTGGGTCGCTAATGCCCGAGCCAGTTCGACTCTCCTTCGTTCGCCGCCGGAAAGAGTATTCCCACGCTGGTTAGCCAAATTAGTTATGTTAAGTTTATTTAAAAGCCCTTCGGCTCGTTTCATCATTTCTGCTTTCGATTTTCCCAACAACTCTAAGACCGCCAGGATATTTTCAATAACGGTCAGTTTCCGAAAAATTGAAGGTTCCTGAGACAGGTAACCCAAACCTAAACGTGCTCGCTGGTAAATGGGCAGATGGGTAATTTCCTGAGAGGATAGAAAGATTTTGCCGGCTTCGGGTTGGGTAAATCCAGTAATCATATGGAAGGTCGTGGTCTTGCCCGCACCGTTTGGTCCTAACAGTCCGACAATCTCTTTTTGGTTAAGTTCTAACCAGATTGCATCTACTACTCTTCTACCGTTATAACTTTTAACTAAACCTTGGATGGCAAGTTTCAAGGCTTCTCCTCATGTCGATAAAGTTTACCCAAATTAACGTTTCTTGCCGTTATCGAGCTGGTTTTACCCTCGGAGAATAATAGATTCATAGATTCACCAGTGATATTCACCATATCGCCTTGTTGGTTAAAATATTGACCAAAAGCGGTGCCTTGAATCTCAATTCGTTGGAGCTCACCGTCCTTGGTAAAGAAATAAATCTCTTTTCCGGTCGCCTCATTACTCGCTTCTTTAAGCAGCGGTGACCCCAGGGCGACCCCGGAGTCCTTTTCCCAATTGTAGATTAAGGTATCGCATTGCAAGACCGCGTTGCCGGTTTCCACCTTCACTTTTCCCCAGGCCAAAGCACGGGTCTGTTTATTGTTAAATGATAATTTTTGGCTGGAAACTTTTAAGGTATCGGTTCTTTTTATTTCAAGATAAGGAAGAGAATCGATTGTCCCCTCTTCCTTGGTTAAGAAATATTCTCCAGTTTTTCCGGTTATCTGAAGCGAATGTGGTTTTGCGATTACCGTAAAGCCATTTTTGGCGATTGCCTTGTCTTTTTTATATTCGACCGTCAATTCTGGAGCCATAATCTCAAGTGATTCCTGAATCACTGAGACACTGCCTCTTAAAATCGTTTTTCTCTGGTCTAAATAATAATCAGCAAAATCGCAGCTAATCGCACCGGAGGGATTAGTAATCTTTACCGAATCTTGGACAATTGCTAAATTCTTCCTTTCATAGAATCGAGCGGTTCGTGCCATAATTTTTGTGTCGCCATCAAGAATCGTTACACCATCTTTAAAAACCGTGACTTTGCCTTCTTCGGTATTCAAAATCTCCATCTTGTTCGCTTCGATGTCAGCCGCCAGGACCAGGGGGCACCAGAAATAAAAGCATAATAGTATTATTTGAAGCATCGTTAAGGTTTGAATTTTTGGGATTGGGGAGATTAGAAAATTCTTCATTTGACAAATTTGTAATGGGATTTACCTTTGACCGCACTCTTAATTTCTATCTTCTTTAAACCGGCATCTGAAATTAATCCCTGTCCTTCAATATTTCCCTGTTGGCTATTAATTTTCACCCAGGCATCAGTGGTTACGATTTGCCTGGCATTCAGCCAAACTAAAGAGTCGGTATAAAGGTATGTGCTGTCTTCGGTTCGCACCACAACTTCTCCTTGAGCGACCAAATCGGATGTCTTATTAAATACGACACCAGCGCGGGCAGTGAGAGTGGAAAACTCTTTACAATTTTCATCGAAGAAGATTATTTTAGGTTCAATCACGTCGATTTTATTCAAGGATTCATAGCAAAATGCCTTGTCCGCCTGAAGTTGATAAAATTTCTTGCCGCTGATGCTTTCGGTCAATTTGAATCCTTCGACGACTTGAGACGGCATTGACTCGGAAATTGCATTTGGTGCTGAGTCACGACAGCCGGGAATTAATAAGAAGAACAACAGTGAAGATAAGAAAGCGAGAGTTGTCTTGTAATTAAGAACTTGCTTCATTTTTTCCCCAGAAAATCCATTCCTCAGGATGCTGTTTGATATAAGATCGAAGTCTTTCACCAAGATGGAGCGGGTTTTCAACTTTATCAATATCGATAATAACATTACCATTTTTATTATAACAAAACATGGAGAGTATCGGTAATTTCTTATATTTTGCCAATACAAAAGGTGTTCTTAAGATTGAAAAT
>JAOUPE010000110.1 GCA_029880025.1 Caldifarciminota bacterium | reverse complement strand
AGTCGTCGTTCTACGTAATATTGGCTTGGGCAATGGCTATAATGTATCGGCAATCCTTAAATCAGGTGATTCAAGATTAACCGTGCTTGATTCGATTGGTTCTTTTGGCACAATTTATCATGATACCACCGGCAATAATCAGGGTGATAGGTTCACGGTTCAGACTGAAACCGGCATTCCTCAGGAGACTCCTATACCCTGCACATTAAAGATTACCGCGGATGGTGGTTATAATGTGACTTGTAGTTTGGTTCTTGTTATCGGCGAGATTAGGACGATTGACCCAATTCCGGATGGACCAAGAATTCCGTCGCTGTATTGGGCTTATGATAATACCGACCTCATATATATCAACTGTCCAACCTATGAATGGATTGAGATTAAAGATATCGGCACCAGGCTCAATTTTTCCCATAATGATGCCGTCGTCTTAGTCTCTTTACCGACAGAGTTTGGAGCGGTTAAGTTTTATGGCAGCCGCTATACCGACCTATCGGTCAGTGCTGATGGTTTTGTTATCTTTGGTAATGATTTGACCCGCCGTTATACAAATTATCCGATACCAAGCTCTCAAGTTCCACCTGCATTCATCGCGATAAATTGGGATGACCTTTATCCAAATAATACTGGTTCCGGGGGCGTTTATTATTATCACGATGTTGCCAACTCTCGGTTCGTAATTGAGTATGACAGCGTTCCCTATTACAATCCGCGCAGCGTCATGGATAAATTCGAATTGATAATTTATGACACGACAATCGCCACGCCGACCGGTGATAATATGATGATTGCTCAATACCAAACCGCCAACCTTTATACCAGCTCAACCGTGGGCATACAAGACCCGACCCAAACGATCGCAATTCAATATTTATATGATAATGATTACCATCGAGGTGCGGCGGCAATTGCTCCTTGTCGAGCCATCAAATACATGACCGGCGAACCAATTACGCCAATTGAAGAACCTGATTCTAAAGAATTTCTATCGAGCCAAAGTTTTCGTCTTGAACCAAGCCTACCTAACCCATTCCAGATTCGAACCCTAATTCGTTACAATCTACCCAGCCCTACTTTGGCTAAACTACAGATATATAATACGGCAGGACGATTAGTAACAACTTTGGTAAATGAAAAACAGGATGCCGGAACCTATTCAATAGTCTGGAATGGTCGTGACCATACCGGCAAAAAGGTTACCAGCGGTGTTTACTTCTATACCCTGACCAGTGAAAAACAAACTCTAACCCGAAAGATGTTATTGGTAAAATAAGAGGATAAGATTAGAAGTTCTGCCCGCATAAGTTCACAAAATTACCGATTGACAAGCTAATGGAAGTAAATATCATATTAGACTTTAATTTAAAAAAAGACGGTGCTGGCAGAAAAATTAAAAGCAATAATATCCAAATTTGTGGATTTTTATAGAAAACAGAAATGATTAAGAAGGAGGAAAAGATGAAAAAAACCTATGTTATGGTTTTAGCTCTACTGACTTTTGGCATAACATTTGCCATGATGAGTCCGGAGCTCGAAACTATAATTACTAATGCTGACCCGAATGATTTAATTCCGGTTAACATTGTCCTTAAAGAACAGTTCAACTCAGATGTTCTCAATCAAATGGTCAAAGGATTACCGAAAAAAATCCGGCGAGTCGAAGTCGCACAAATTCTCAAACAATTCTCCCAGGAAAAGCAGAAACCGACTATGGATTTTCTCAAGCCCTATATTGATTCAAACCAGGTAGCCGATGTCACGCAATTATGGATTGTCAATGCAATTTATTGCATGGCAACCAGAGATGTAATTCTTGGACTATCCGAACGGGCTGATGTCTGGTTTGTTGACTTTGATTTACAATATGCACCTATGCTAAAACCTGAGACAATGCCGGCTGATATGACCGGGACCGATGAAATAACCTGGGGCGTTAGAAAAATTCAGGCACCTGAGGTATGGGCGCTTGGTTATACTGGAGCTGGTCTAATTGCTGGATTGATTGATACCGGAGTCAATTATAATCACCTCGACCTGGCTGACCATATGTGGACTGACCCGAATTACCCACTTTACGGTTGGAATTTTGAAAATAACACAAATGACCCGATTGATGTCCGTGGTCATGGTTCCCATTGCGCCGGCACTATTGCCTCGGATGGAACTGCTGGTACTCAATGCGGAGTTGCACCGGATTGTCAGATTATGGCGTTGCGAGTGCGAACCGTTGCCGATACAATTGCCGAAAATCAAGTCTGGCAAGCAATGGAATTTGTTGTCTCTCCCCCGAACTCACCGGATAATGGCGGTGATTTTATCAGCATGTCTTTGGGATGGTATATTTCTTGGAACCCAAGACAAGCACTTTGGCGAACCGGTTGCAACAATGTTGGCGCCGCAGGTATACCGATGATTGTGGCGGCTGGCAACGAGCGGTCAATCAGTCCACCTAATTCCTGTCGCTGTCCTGGTAACGTTCCGCAGCCCTGGCGCCATCCTCAGAACGGAGCCACTGGTGCATTATCTGATGTTATATCAATTGGGGCAACTGATTCTCTCGATGCTTATGCCAATTTTTCCAGTCGCGGGCCAGTAACCTGGCAAGATATTGCTCCGTTCAATGATTATCCATATCCACCCGGTCTAACTAAACCAGATGTTTGCGCTCCTGGAGTAGATGTTAAATCTTGCCACTATACATCAAATAATGGTTATCGATTATTAGATGGAACTTCAATGGCAACACCCCATACTGCCGGAACTGTTGCATTGATTCTTCAGAAAAATCCTGAACTTTTGCCCTGGCAGATTGACTCGATTTTGGAAATGACTGCAGTTGATTTAGGCCCTGCCGGTAAGGATTTTGATTTTGGTTCAGGACTTATTAATGCTCTAAATGCCGTCAATTATACCGTTCCGCCATCTGGTGTTCGATATCTTCGACATTCGATTGTTGACAATTTTCCGGGAAATCTAGACAGCATCATAAATCCTGGTGAAGGGATTGAGATGCCGTTATGGGTTATCAATCGTTGTGACTTCCAGACTTTTGGCGTCAGAGGCATTTTGCGTCTCTCTGAACCAGACCCGAATATAACCATTACCGATTCGGTCAAATATTTTGGCAGTCTTGGTGCTGGTGATTCGGTTTATACCGGCAATGACGGTTATAACTTTTCGGTCTCGGCTGCCTGCACTAATAACTATCTTTTACCATTTGAATTAGTCTGTATTGATACTATTGACTCTTCCTGGGTTTCTAATCTCGGATTCCGGGTCGGCACACCGGTTCTTTTTGGAGTCGTATCTAATGTCTTTGACCCAGCGCCGGGCGGTAATGGTAATGGTAAAATTGACCCGGGCGAGACCGCTTATGTGGAAATTGGCATTGATAATCAAGGCAGAGGAAATGGTTATGATGTTATCGTCCATTTAATCTCGGCTGATAGTCGATTCCTTGTCCTCGATTCAATCGGAACCTATGGCGACATACCTTATGATACAATAATCTTCAATACTTCTGACCGATTTCATATTTATGCCGATGCTTCAATACCGCGTGAGACTCAAATTCCCTGTACCTTGCGGATTTATACCGAAGGTTACCCTGTACAAACCCAATTGTACAACTTTGATATCGGGCAATTGACCGCAGTTGACCCAATCCCAGATGGTCCGCGTACCCCGCCCTTGTATTATGCCTATGACGATGTTGATACTTTTTATGTCGAGCATCCACACTATGAATGGATTGAGATTAACACGATAGGCACCAGACTCACACTTACCGATGATGCAACCGTTCAGGTGAATTTACCACCTTCATTCGGACCCTGGAAGTTTTACGACCAGACCTATACCCAGATTTCAATCTGTTCCAATGGCTGGGTTGCACCAGGTTATACCACTTCGACAGCCTATCTCAACCGCCAACTGCCAGACCCATATGGGAGTAATCCCAATGGCATGATTTGTGCGAACTGGGATGACCTCTATCCGAGCAACACCGGGGTCAGTGGTGTCTATTATCATCATGACACTTTACACCACCGATTCATCATTGAGTATGACAGTATCGCTTATTTCAATCCTCGGACAACTTTGGAAAAATTCCAAATCATCATCTATGATACAACCAAAGCAAGTTTTACCGGTCACAACGAAATCGCGGTTCAGTATATGACCGCAAATCGCTGGGTATCAAGTACGGTTGGCATCGAAGACCCAACTAACTCAATCGCAATACTCGGTCTATATAATGACACCCTGCATCGTGCCTGTGCACCCTGGACCGAAGGCAAAGTCATAAAATACACGACCGACACCATTGCAACCATTGGAATTACCGATAATCTATCAAGACTGGAAACTCCAAGAACCGCAATGTATCTGCTTAAAAATCCTACTCGCGATTTTGCCCAAATAAGATTTCAATTAGCTCAGGAAAGCAAAGTCGTTCTTTCGGTATACGATGTCTCGGGTCGCTTCGTCAGTAATCTCTTCGATTCGAAAAACCAGAGTCTAAAACCTGGAATTTATAATATTACCTGGAATGGTAAGGATGACTCTGGTCGTAAAGTTGCTTCTGGCATCTATTTCTATCGGTTAAAGACCGACAATTTAGAATTAACGAAAAAATCAATACTTTTTAAATAAGGAGGTAAAACTTATAAACTAACTTAAGATTTGAAAGGAGGATTAATAATAATGAATAAGTTAGCAAAAATCCCAATAGTCATCTTTTTCGGATTAAGCATCGCTTTCGGAACTTGGTTTTCTACCAGTGCTGTAACCAAATCAACTCCACCCGAAACCAGAATTTTGACTTCAAACCAGTTTGAAACGGTTCTTGAAATCAAACTGCCTGGTGTCGAGTTAGAAACCAAAACCGTAGATGATGTTGAATACACGGTTCTTTCGCTCACCGGTGAAGCTGGCACCACCCAGGAAATCGGCTATCCTCAACTTCCTAAGATTAGCCGGTCTATCGGTATACCTGACCAGGCAAGAGTCTTGATTTCAATTCTTGATTCCGAATATCAGACATTACGAAATATTCTGGTCTATCCTTTTCAAACACCGACCACCGATGAATCAGAGGAGCCGCCGTTCACAATCAATCGAACCGCTTATGAGCAAAGCCAATTCTATCCGAGTTCAAATGCAATCGTGGCAAATCAAGCTCAATGGCGCCAACTCTATTTGGCAAACATTGATATTGTTCCGTTCGCTTATAATCCTAAGAATAAAGAACTCAGAATTTACAATTACCTGAAAGTAAAAGTCTCTTATTCTGGAGGAAGATTTGAAAGAAAGACCATCGAGCCGTGGTTAGCCCGAATCTATAAGAAGACTATCTTCAACTACGAAAACCTTTCTAATTCAGGAATGTTTGATGTCGGTTATATCGACTCACCGGGCATTCGTTACTTGATTCTTTGCCACCCGGATTACACTGCAACGGTTGACACACTTGCTTCCTGGTATAATAAACGAGGAATCGAAACCCGAGTCATTTCCAAAGTCTGGGCAAGTTATAATGAAGTCAAAGACTCGATTCGGGCTGAATACAACCTTAATAATCCACCGGTTTTAAGATGGGCTTTATTGGTTGGTGATGTTGACCGTATACCGACCGGGGTCTGGGGCACGACTTCAATTTCCGACTACTGGTATAGCGATTTGAGCTCCCCGCTTGATTTATATGCCGAGGTCGGCATTGGTCGTTTTTCCTGCGCCGATGCGGCGGATTTAGCCAATCAGGTGCTCAAGGTGCTGAAATATTCAAAAGACCCAC
>JAOUPE010000109.1 GCA_029880025.1 Caldifarciminota bacterium | reverse complement strand
CGGCAAAAATCTTGGTAATCAGATTGGTACTGGTTTAGCTCTAGGTGTTTATTTTGTAAGGTCGGCTCAATACAATTCACCAGTTATTCGTATAGTAAAGATAAATTAAAGTAGAATTTTTACACTCAGTGTATCTTGATTATTAAATTTTTTAGAAATAAATTATTTAAGGTTTGCGAAAAATAAAGAAATACCGAATCCGGTAAAACAAGAAAGCACCGACCATAAATACCAACCAGGCAATTATAAGTATCTTTTTCCAGGGTAAACCAATCGGCTTATCGGTAATCGGGTCTTTCTTCTGGTCGAACATATTAATTTATTATATGAGTATAAACATTCTGGTCAACGCCAGAACAATATGGTGATCGATATTCGTAAAATTAAATTCGACAAGGCTTTAAACTTGGCTTTCACAATAATTCGCATGCTGTCACACATATATAATAAGTAAGGGATGGCTGAAACATTCCAATGTTCGATGTGAATATCTATTCCACCCGTTCAGGTGACTGGTGGGTTCGCATCTGGCCCGGTTTTACCGCCGGTATTCAAATTTTCTAAAGCCAATTTTTGTTACCACTCATTTTTTTTATATCTCGCTTCGGGAAGTCAAACTTCCGAATTGGTTTTGACATCAATAGCAAAAGGAATAAGTTTTGGCATTTCGCTTATCAATATAATAACCATAAACTTTTGTATTTTTGCGACAAAAATTTGCATAAAATGCTACAATTTGACTCAATTCAGTCCTTGCTGAAAAATCCGGCTTCATAAGTTTTTATTTCTCTAATTGTTGGGAAATCAATAAAATACTTGATTTGGCACAAATTTTGCATATATTCAGGTTTTCTTGACAAAGCGGCTTTAAGAGTAAAAAACTTTGTTAAGAAAGGAGGTTTTATGAAAAACTTTCTAATCCTTTCAGCAATAGCTTTAACCATTTCTTTAACTTTTGCTGACACCTTAAGTCTTCCTGTTGGACAGGTTACGGTAATTAGGAGCGGCGAAGTCAATCGGGTTCGTATCGGATTTGATATATCTGCCTTAGAAAATGCGCGAGTTGATTATGCTGAAATTCTGATTCCACATTTTCTCACTTCTGATGAAATTGTGCTTGAAGGATGGCGATTACTTTCGGAGAGTCCATCAGAATACGATACGACTTTTCATGCTCGATATACGACTGAAGCATCAGTAAACCTACCAGTCATTTTAGATATCACTGATTTTATGAAATATTGGGTAGGTAATAGCAACAATTTTGGTGTCCTCTTAAAACGACCTTATTATCAAGGAGGAGGGTTTAGAGGAGAATTACAAAACTTGATGAATGCTCTGACGAATGCTCGAATCAGAGTATTCTTCATCTGTGAAAGTGAGTAGATATGCGGAAATTTATAATCTTTTCCATCTTAATCGCTGTCTCGTTAGCCTTTTCAAGAACCTTGCTTGTCCCGGAAGAATTTACAACAATTCAGCAAGCGTTTGTTATGGCTCAGAATGGCGATACAATTTCGGTAAATTTTGGTAGAGTTAACAGACAACGGGTAACGGTCAGCAGTCAGCGAATAATGAGCAAAGCGATAACTTTTGAAGTAAGAGGGGAAGGGAAAGAAAAGTTGTTTGATATATTAAAAGGCATAAATGTTCAGCTAAATACGAATAATGGGAATTGGCTAGATTCTGGATGGACTGAGCAAGCAATGGTAAATAGACTTGATACGACTTCTGACCAACAACCGCATTTAGCAGTTGATAATCTAAACCACCCTTGGGTTATCTGGATCGATGGTTATTATTATGATTTTGCTTATACCAAGTGGACTGGCGTGGATTGGGATGAAGAGATGGGTTTAATTCCAAGCACTCCTGATGACGCTCGTTTTAGACCACGTATAACTTTTGATGACCAAAATAGAGCTTGGGTTGTATACGATAGAGCATTTCTTCCTTCTAATGATACTAATATTACATATTTCATTCGTTGGAATGGAAGTGGTTGGGAACCAGAGGCTCCAGTCCATCAAATTGATTCAATCAGGCAAAATTTCGCTCCCAGAATTGCTTTCGGTGGCGGTGAAATTTGGTGTGCTTGGTATGGAGATATCTCAGCTACTCGTCATAATTACGATATATACGTATCAAGGTGGAATGGAGATAGCTGGACTCCCAAAACGAAGATAAGTCCGCCTGTTGGTTCTAATGAATACATCCACTGGTTTTGTGATATTGCAGTAGATAGGTTTGGGCATCCTCATGTTGTTTGGGGTGAAACCTGGTTTACTGGCAGAATCTATTATCGAACACACAATGGTAGCCAATGGTTACCACCAGAAATCGTAAATAATCCTGACCCCGATACTATAAGATGTGCTGGTTGGCCCGCACCTGCTATTGCGATTGATAATGAAGATAATATTCATGTGGTTTGGATAGGCTTTCGTCCTGATGGAATACCCGGAAGAAGACAGGAGGTTTACTATTCTAAATTTGATAGATCAAATAATAGATGGTTGAATCCTGTGCAAATTAATGAATCAGATGACTATAATGATTGGTATCCTGATATTGTTGTAGCGGAAAATCCTTGTGATATTTGGGTAGTTTGGCATAAAGAAACTATTTCTTTGCGCGCACAAATTTATGCTTCTCACTTTGATGGCAATACCTGGTCAGATGAGATACAATTAAGTAATTTAAGTATCTCTTATTCTAATGTTTGTCCTGAGTTGGCTTGGAATGGCTGTGATGTTTGGGTGGTTTGGGATGCTTTTACCGTGGGAATTGACAACTTGGATATCTATTACTCCCGATACTTAAGTTTATCTGTAACTGAAGAACACCCTAAGAGAATATTAATACCCAATTTTACCATTTTTCCCAACCCATTCGCCACTAACATTTCTTTTTCCTATACAAATACTCTAACAGAGCGCACCTCTCTCGTAATTTATAACTTAAATGGCGACCTTATACAGACATTAGCTAATAGTTACCAAAAAGAAGGTTATTCTAAAATAACCTGGGATGGAAAAGATATAAACGGTAAGGAAACACCTAAAGGCGTTTATTTTGTTTTGTTAAAAACAGAAAAAAGTAAAATAGCCAAGAAAATTATTAGGAAAGGAGGATAAAATGGCTAAAATAACAAAAATCGCCTTTGCCTTTCTTTTATTCTACGGCACAATCATAGCGACGATTTGGCAGACGCCGGAGCAATTTCCGCCACATGAAGGTTGCATTCAACGTGCCATAAATTACCTCAATGTAGTTGGTGGTGATACAATCTCTGTTCTTCAAGGGACTCCTGAAAATCCAGAAATATACTATGAAAATATCATCTTCAGAGGCAAAAATATCACCGTGATAAATCGTGACTTCTTACCAGGAGGAAACAATGACCCAAGTACCTGCACTATCGATGGTTCGGCTCATACAAGAGGCGATGACTCGGCAAGCGTCGTAACCTTTAAGGATGGCGAAACAGGAGAAGCGCTTCTCCAAGGGTTCACCATAACAAACGGTAACGGAACATTCTATAACGATGTTGTTTATTATGGTGGTGGAATCTTATGTGTTAATTCTTCACCAATAATAACGAGAAACCGCATTACTAAGAACAACGTCACTAGTATTACTTTCCGGGGTAGAGGTGGCGGAATTGCAATTGTTGGAGAAAATGCTCTCCCAAAAATTTCTCATAATTCCATAGATAGTAATTACGCTTACTATAAAGGTGGCGGTATTGCCTTCGATTATTTTGCTGCACCTGACATTGACAGTAATTATATTTATAGAAACGGATATTGGGAGAGTAGTTTAACTTGGAGAGGAGGCGCTATTTCAGCAGATAACGAAAATTCAGTTGACCAAGAGTTAGGTAGAATTTATGCTAACAAAATACAAGAGAACGTGTCCACTCACTCATGCGCTGCGGACTTTTATGATGCTACCCCGCTCGTTCGGCTAAATGAAATTATTGAGAATGGCATAAGTCAACCATCGGATAATGTGATCAATTGTGATGCGTCTTTTGGTAGCAATGCACTTCCTAATTTTGGTAGTCGAGAGGACCCTGGTCTGAACATCTTTAAAGACAACGGTGGGGAATACGATCTCAATAATGGAAGTCAATCAACCCTAACGGCTCAGGGTAATTATTGGAATTCCTTACATACGCCGGACATAAGAAATCGTATCGGTGAACGAATTGACTTCGACCCGGTTGCGGCATCGGATAGAGTCGCAAGCGTGACTTATAATTCAGAATGCGAAACCGATGCCATTGTTACGGGCGACTTGACAGTCGACGAGGGCGTTACTCTTACAATTGCGCCCGGTAAAACCTTCCAGTTTTTCACCGCCGATGTTGATACAAATACCGGTGATTATCCTACCCTCTGTGAATTACTAATTAAAGGTAAGTTACAAGCCGACGGTAACGAAGACGAAAAAATTAGTTTTGTTCCATATCCCCCTACTCCAGTAACAGGTGGCTGGTTTGGAATAAGACTAAGACCTTATTTTAATACCACCGGCAATTTTAATAACTGCATAATTAGAAACGGCTATTGTGGGATTGAGGCAAGCACGAATTCAATACTATATGTTGACTCTTCAACCATCGAGTCAAATCAGGTTTACGGATTATCCATCTGGCAAACAGGAATTGCAAAGATTACCGAAAGCGATATTAAATCTAACATTTACGGCATCTATTCTAATCAAGCGTCTCCGGAAATTACAAATAATCGATTATGGAACAACTCGCGATACGGTATCTTATTGGGAAATACTAATACCGCCACTATTTCGGAAAATCAAATAACCTGCTACCCTCCGGTCGCAACACCAATGCTTTATGGTATTCTGCTCGGCGTAGTTGATAACGGAGTCTTAATAGAAGGTAATGAGATAGAGAGGTATTACAGCGATGCCGGGATTTACTGCGCTGTTGAGGCTAATGCTCAAATAAATAGAAACAAAATCATGAATGGTCAAAACGGCATTCTATGTTCTCGTAACTCTAATCCATATGTGCGTTGGTGCACAATAGACACTAACAAAGTAGGTGTCTCTTGTGAGAATAAATCTTATCCTAACTTAGGAATTGTTGACTTGGCTCCGCAACCCGACCCTGGCAATAACTCAATCCTGATGGGAAACAACATTTGGGTTGCCAACTATATATAACCTTGATCCTCAATACATCATGGCAGAAGGAAACTGGTGGGGAACACCTATTCCTTTTGAATACCTTGAAAAATTTGCTGGTCTTGTTGATTATAGACCATGGCTTCCTGAACCACCAAGAGAAGAAGGCGGAGGTCAGTCTGCTATAATTAACAAACCGAATCCAACTTTTGCTCTCTACGCTCCTAAACCAAATCCGGCTACGAAAGAACTAAAAATTACCTATTCTTTATCAAGTAGATGTAAATCCGAATTAATAATCTGGGATGTTTCTGGAAGAATTGTAACGAAGACAACTGAAGAAAAAGAACCTGGTCAATATGAATATCTCTGGCAAGGAAAAGACCAAAGAGGTAAAGCAGTTCCTAACGGAATATACTTTGTAAGACTTAAAGCCGAGAATAATCTGCAAACACAAAAGATAACTCTCACGAGGTAATTTTTAAATCAAACCAGATTAGATGAGGCGACAATTTGTCGCCCCGTTTTTATTTTTAGAAAAAAATGCTGTTAAAAGTAGGCGACCTCCTAAGTAGCCCCCGAAAATACGGTGCCAAGTGGATAGTGCATTAAAAGGCAGTGACTAGGGGATAGTGTATAGTGGCTAGTGAAGAATGAAAAGAGAGGCGGAAGGTGCCGGGCTGAAAAA
>JAOUPE010000108.1 GCA_029880025.1 Caldifarciminota bacterium | reverse complement strand
GTGCAATATACTTATAGTTCTTGTGTAAGTTTTATCGCTGACTTTTAAAAGACAAAAGTACAATCCAGAATGAACTTGTTTTCCTTCGTTATCTTTCCCATCCCAGATAACCGATTGATTGCCGGCATCTTCGATTGGATTCGTAAAAGTTCTGACCAATCTGCCACAGGAATTAAAAATCTTTATAGAAACATTAGATTTTCGAGCTAAATAATAAGAAATCATTACTGAACCTTTTGCTAGATTGGGTGAATTGAAAAAAGTGGTTTTAATCTCAGGACTAGGACTATTTTCACTGATAGCAGTAGTAATCGTATCACCTTCAATACAATAGACAAAACCTGGCTGACTGCGGTATTGATTACCAGCAATCACGTCGTCGATACCGTCATCATTTACGTCTGGAATACTACGGACTGTATTTATCCAACCAGTGGTTTGGTATGTCCAGATTATTGTTCCATCATTACCATCGCAACAATAAATAGTTCCACTTAAAGACGCAGTTCCAGACCCAGCAATAACATCTGGGTCACCATCATTATTCACATCACCAATCGGATAAACGGTCCAGATATCACCATCGGTTGGAGTAGACCAGATTTGAGTTCCATCTGCTCCACTCAGCATAATTATCGCATCCAGCCAAGAACCAACAACCACATCCTGAATCGAATCACCATTAATATCATCGATTGGTTCCAACCTCATGCCAATTGTGCCTATGTCATATTTCCAGATTGGAACACCGGTTGAACCCTCAAAACAAAATACCGTATCATTCCAGCAGCTGGCTAAAGCGTCATTAATACCGTTGCCATTTACATCTTTGATTTGGGCTACCGAATAAACGTCGCCATTACAATCATAAGACCATAGAACAGTAGCCGGATTACCTCGACTGGCACCGCTGATGCAATAGATATGTTCATCCAGACCATTTCCCCAAGCACCGACTAAGGCATCAGAAATCGTGTCACTATTAACATCATCGATTGCACATATTGAACCGATTGCATCATTGGCTTTATACCGCCAGATGATGCTACCACTATCACCGGAAAAGCAGAATGCAGTTTGACAATCGCGACCTGTGCAAGCTAAGACATCGTCTATACCATCTCCATCAACATCAGGAATTGAATTAACCTGATAGAACCAACCCGAACTTTCTGGGTCAGCATAGGTGTCGTAATACCAGATTACACGTCCCGAATCACCATCAATCGCATAGATGCTTCTGCCACCCCAGGCAGTACCAAGTAAGGCATCCGGAATGGTGTTGCCATCTAAATCCGAAATTGAAGACACGCACTTGTCACCATAACCGCCGCTATTACTTGGACCGCCTTGTGGCCAGATTCCCCAGATTAAATTACCGATGCCTGAACTGTGTCCAGATATACAGGAAAAATGATGACTGCCTGATGCTCCGGCATCATAAGATTCGGCTAATACTTCAGGAAAACCATCATTATCAACATCAGGGAACGAGGCAACACATTCCACATCATCAATCGCTTGATAGTTCCACAACAGATTACCCTGAGTAGACGAACTGGAAAAAGTTCGTTTCGGCTTTGATTTCAACTGATTCATTCTTTCAAGTAGTATTTTGACATTGTGGTCAATAACACTACTTGGTTCATTCTTGGCATATCCTGAAATGCTGAGTGAAACAATTAAAATTACGAAAAGTATTATAATTTTTCTCATAATAAAACAATATTTCAAAATTTCTTTGATGTCAATGATTTTTATGAAGCAGTAAATTTTAATTCAGGAAAGAATCTGTTCCGCAATTCTGGAAATTGCGCCTGGTCTAATCAAAACTTCCTTCACCTTGGATAATTTCTGTTTCATTATTGAATTTGGACTGGATATTAACTTAATAACAACAGGGTATAAATCAGGGAGTTTGGGCTGAATAAATTCCGGTATGATATCTTCCTGTAAAATAATATTGGGTAGGGAGAATCTTCTAATTTTAACTAAAGCTCGAGCGATTAGATAGGTAGGAAGGGATAGACGGTAAACTGCAATGTGGGGGACACCAAGAATTGCCGCTTCTAATGATGCGGTTCCCGAACTGAGCACGATTAAATTGGAATTTGCCATTATTTGGTATTTTTCTTCTTCGGTAAAGAAAAGATTATCAATCTTAGGTAGTGAATAACTCTTATCAATAATAACCAAACCATACACCTCAACAATTTCATCTCTCAACTTTTGAAAAATTTCCAGCATTAAAGGCAAATGTCTGGCAATCTCTTCTTTTCTGGAACCAGGCATAAAGGTTATGATTTTAGAGTCTTTTGGTATGCGATTAAGGACAGCGGCTGGTTTATTGGCTTGGCTCTCAATATAGTCTAATAACGGATTACCCAAATAAATTGCCTTTACGCCTAAATCTTGGAAAAATTTTTCCTCAAACGGAAATAGACAAATCACTTTATCGGTATTTTTTCTTAATTCTTTGGTCCGCCATTTGCCCCATGCCCATAATTGAGGGGGGGCAAAATATACAATCTTGGTTTTATTTTTTTTCATGCTGCGGGCAAGTTTAAGATTGAAGCCACCAAACGCTATGGGAAGGAAAATATCGGGTCGAAACGAATCAAGATAATCTGAAACTTCTTGATAAATCTTCTTAATTCTCCAATAATTTTTGATTCCTTCATAAAACCCAAAAGTGGTTAAATCCTGTGAATTCCGGATAACATTCACGCCGGATTCTTTTAATTGGTCGGCGCCAATACAAGATATTTCAAGACTCTGGTCAATTGCCAAAAGTTCCTTAGCGATCAGCGAACCATAGAGGTCGCCTGACGGTTCACCCGCCGAAATGAAAATTTTCCTTACGATAGCCGACATACTTACTCAATCGAAATTAAACAGATAAGTTTCAATAATTTTTAAAAGGATTAGCGGTATAATGAACGGTGTTGTTCTACTACTTCTAAAATCTGGGCAATGAATTTACCCAAAAATGGAACATTGACTATTCGACGCAAGAGAAACAGGATTAGCGCTGCCAAGATTGTCATGCCGATGGCAAAACCCAGACCCCGTGCCATACCAACCAATAGGTTCAAAAAGAAAAGCCGTACTGGATGCCGGATATAATCAAAAAGACCACGAATATCTATTAGATCAAGTTTACCTTCCAAATCTTTCGCCCTGACCTCTTGAGACTCTTGTTTTTGTTCAGTATCAACTTTGGGTGTAGTTGATTCACTCATAGCTTTTAGATTAGTTTATTACCATTAATTACAAGTTCGAATTTACATTTGAGGAAGTCGGCGGCTTTTTGCGAAATCAACATTCGAGAAAGAAAAATCTCAAAATATTCCATTACCGGCGCAATATTGGTATCGACACTCAAATCAAAAATAATTTTTTTGTCTTTTTTATTAACGGTCAGAGTAGAACGTTTGACCGCAAAGTTGACACGGTCATGTATATCAAATTTGATAAATTCTGGATTACGCACTCGGCTACGATGCACATCGGCTTTGTCGGCAAGAATTAATGCAGCGGATAGGTTTGAGATTGGCATACCGGTTTCTTCATGGTGGTTGCCTAAGGCTGAAATAATTTCGGCAATTTCTTTGGGCGGTAAACCTAAACGATTCAAAATATCTTTGGCAATGATTGCACTTGTCTGTTCATGCCGTTCCCGGCTTACAACATTGCCAATATCATGTAGATAGCCAGCAATAGCGGCAAGTTCAGCAATTTTTTCTTCATAGCCCAGCTCCAAGAGAATATTTTTTGCATTCTTGGCAACCAACCGGGCATGTCTTGAACCGTGTTCGGTATAACCAATTGCGGCTAATTGTTTATCAGCCTGAGTGATGAAAGCGACTATCTCTGGGTCTTTCTTTAATTTATTTAAGGTAATCATATTTCTGATGATAAGCGAATTTATGATGACGTCAATGTTTTCTTATATTTTGGGAATTTATATTTGGCTTTGTTTATATTACCAAAGAGGGGGTGGTTTTAGGTCCTAAATTTCCAAATCATCTATATTTGTCGAATACAGTCTGCCCACCCCCAAGCCAAAGTTTTGCGTTAAAAGTTCGACCTCGATCGGTTTAAGTTCGCATATCTCCCAAACTTTCTCGCCATTTGGCCCATAAAAATAAACATTATAGCTTTGTTCCGACCGGGGCAGCCAGCTCGGAGACACGGCAAAACTTGGTTCAATAAACAAAGTGCCAAAAGTTGTATGTAGATGAAATGTACTTATCGTGACGGGAATCGCCATCCAGGCCTCCTTTCTCCTTCCACTTTCATTTTAATTATAATAAATTTTTTTCAAAATGTCAAGGAAAATTTTTGATTAGTGAATGTTTAATATTTGAGACACCCTAATAGCTTAGATAATCAGAAAAATGGATATTTACAATGCTTGACTTTTCAATCGCACCAATTATATTAGACTGTGAAAGTTTTTTATAAACCAGAGGATTTAGATAATTTTAATTATGAACAATCCTTAGGCGAACCTGGAAAATTTCCTTTTACCCGCGGTATCTATCCAACCATGTATAAAGGTCGGCTCTGGACAATGCGTCAATATGCTGGTTTTGGTGATGCTAAAGAGACAAATCAACGCTTTCGCTATCTTTTAGAAAAAGGGCAGACCGGTCTTTCGGTTGCCTTCGATTTACCGACCCAATTAGGTTATGACTCTGATTCTCCTTTTGCCCTGGGCGAAGTTGGTAAAGTGGGTGTAGCTATCAGCACGATTGATGATATGGCTGTGCTTTTTACCAAAATACCATTGGATAAAGTTTCGACCTCGATGACAATTAATGCTACCGCACCAATGATTATGGCGATGTATATTGTTAATGCTCAAAGAAATGGTGTGTCCGGTGAAAAACTTTCCGGTACGGTTCAGAACGATATTCTAAAAGAATACATTGCCCGAGGCAACTACATTTTCCCGGTTCGTCCTTCGCTAAAACTGACCATGGATATCTGGGAGTACTGCAGTAAACATATCCCACGATGGTATATGGTTTCAATCTCAGGTTATCATATACGTGAAGCCGGTGCGACCGCGGTTGAAGAACTTGCCTTTACCGTAGCCGACGGAATTGCTTATATCGAAGCGGCTTTAGAACGAGGATTAAAGATTGACGATTTTGGTCCAAGACTCTCTTTCTTTTTTGGCTGCCATAATAACTTATTAGAAGAGATTGCCAAATTCCGTGCTGGCAGAAGAATCTGGGCAAGAATCATGAGAGAAAAGTTCAAAGCTAATGAGCCAAAATCGATGATGCTCCGTTTTCATACCCAAACCTGTGGTTCGACTCTTACTGCTCAGCAGCCAGAGAATAACGCAATACGGGTCGCATTACAAGCCTTGGCTGCAGTTTTAGGCGGTACCCAGAGTCTTCATACTAATTCTTTTGATGAAGCTTTGGCTTTGCCCTCGGAACGGGCTGTCACCTTAGCCTTACGAACCCAGCAAATCGTCGCCTGCGAGAGTGGGGTTTCTGAAGTAGTTGACCCAATCGGAGGTTCTTATTATTTAGAAAAACTGACCGATGAGATAGAAGCCGGGGTAATGGATTTATTAAGAACTATTGAGACTCAGGGCGGTGCTGTTTCGAGTATTGAAAAAGGCTTTATCCAGCGACGGATTGAGGATTCGGCTTATCGGTATCAGAAAGAAATAGAACAAGAGAAGCGTAAGATTGTTGGGGTTAATGCTTTTCAGGAACCTTCCGAAGAATCGAAGAAAGAAATTCTTAAGGTTTCGCACCAGTTGTTCGAAGAACGGAAGCAAAGTTTAGCCGAGTTTCGAACCAAAGCCGAGCGAACAAAAGTTAAAGAGGCGCTTGACCGTTTAGGTTCGGCGACGACAAAGAATGAAAACCTGATGCCTTATTTTATTGATGCGGTCAAAGCCAATACTACTTTAGAAGAGATGTGTAATATCTTACGTCAGA
>JAOUPE010000107.1 GCA_029880025.1 Caldifarciminota bacterium | reverse complement strand
CGTCGCTGATTCTGATTTGGTTATCAGCCTTGTCCCTTATGCTTATCATCCAGTGATTGCCAAACACTGTATCGAAAATAAGAAACAGCTGATAACCACCTCTTATGTGAGTGATGCGATGCGCGAGCTTGACTCCAAAGCTAAAGCGGTCGGTATTTTAATCCTAAATGAAATCGGTCTTGACCCAGGAATTGACCACATGTCGGCAATGAAAATTATCCATCGTGTGCAAAATAAGGGCGGTAAGGTAATAAGTTTTTATTCTTACTGCGGTGGTTTACCCGCGCCAGAAGCCAATACCAATCCTTTTGGCTACAAGTTTTCCTGGAGTCCAAGAGGGGTAGTCTTAGCCGGCACAAGTAGTGCCCGTTATTTAAAGGACGGCAAAGAAATCATTGTCCCTGGTCCAGAACTTTTCACCCATTATTGGATTTTAAATGTTGAAGGTTTAGGCAAATTTGAGGCTTATCCGAATCGCAATTCCTTGCCCTATATTGATACTTATCAGCTCAAAGGCATCAGCACGATGTATCGAGGAACTCTGCGTAATGTCGGCTGGTGTGAAACCATGAAGAAGATAGTCGACCTTGGAATTCTGGATGATAAAGAATGGGCAAGTTTAAGAGGAATGACTTATAGTTCCTGGATTAGCGGGCTGATAAAGGTGCCAAAAAAGACCGATTTAAAACAGTACCTTGCCAATTTCCTTAAGATTGACAGGGATTCGATGATAATGAAACGGTTTGAGTGGCTCGGGTTATTGAGTGATGAATCGGTCGGTCTGGAGAAAGGTTCAAACATCGATATTCTGGTCAATCTGCTGCAACAAAAGATGTGGTATCAAGAGGGTGAGCGCGATATGATTATGCTCAAGCACGAATTTTTGGTAGAATATCCTGAAACAAAGAAAAAGGAAAAGATTGAATCAACCCTGATTGATTATGGCATTCCGAAGGGTAATTCGGCAATGGCTCGGACGGTCAGTCTGCCGGCAGCGATTGCTGCAAAACTGATTTTGACCGGTAAGATTAAGACGACCGGGGTTCAGATTCCAGTATCGCCTGAAATCTATGAGCCGGTATTGGCTGAACTGGAAACGTTAAAGATAGTTTTTAAAGAGAAGACGACGCCGGCTTGATTTGGCGGCTAAAATCAATCTCGGTTCAGGCTCAGCCTGTCCAGTTCGCTCATTGTAAATACTGAAGAGAGCAAACATTTAATCCCAGTTAATTTTTCTCTACCGCCTTGTTCACGGTCAATTACACATATAACGTCGTTCACGATTAATCCGAGATTTCGCATCTGTTCAATTGACATAATGACCTGACCCGCGGTTGTAATCACATCTTCGATTACCGCTACGGTTTCACCTGGTTTAAATCCGCCTTCAACCAGATTGCAAGTTCCATAATCTTTAGCAACTTTACGCACAAAAAGACAAGGTTTGCCAATCCGTAAGGATAGCAGGGTTGCCAATGGTATTCCGCCCAATTCCATACCGGCTAATTTATCAAAAGATTTGGGCAGGATTTTTGCCATATGCTCAATAATTTCGGATAAAAGCTCTGGGTCACTTTCAAATCGATATTTATCCCAATAAAATGAACTGATTTTACCGGAGCGCAATTTAAATTGACCGGTCAAGAAAGATGACATTTTAATCTGTTTTGCCAACTCTTTTTTATCCAAATTATCCTCCAGTTAGTTCCTGATTATAGAATATAAGAGATAGATGTCAAATCTTAATGGCTTTATTTAACTATTGAGCTGTGTTTATTTGGACATCTAGATTTTTCCTATAGTAAAATTTTGCCTGATGGCACATGAAAGGGTATACTACGAATATACTCAAAACCGCCCCAAAATTCAGAGTGTTGAAAAACCACGCTTCTTCAAATTATGTAATACGATGGTTAGAGATATAGCCGCTTAAAGGATTTTTATCGTTCCTTGACAATCAAGGAGTTTTTTTTATATTGATACAGATAGTCTTTAATCGTGATTCAAGCCGTTACGAAAAGCTCAATGATTTTAATTAATAAAAAACTTTATTATTTTAAAAAATTTGACTTAGCTCCATAAAAATAGAAAGGAGATTATAATGAAGCAATCACAAGTAGCTGTATTTAGCTTCCTTGTAGGAATCCTCTTTAATCTTTTTGGTTCGCCAACCGGCAGAATCACCGGCAGTATCTATGATGCTTCGACTCGCTCAGCATTGGTTGGTGCCAACATTGTTGTTCTGAACACCGAATTAGGAGCCGCCGCGGACCAAAATGGTAGATTCATTGTCCATAATATACCGGCTGGTACCTATTCGGTCGAAGCATCGATGATTGGTTACCGGTCACAGGTAATGACCCGGGTTGTAGTTGAACCAAGCCGTGCAACCGAATTGGTTTTCAAACTTTCCCAAAGTGCGATTGAGATGGCAGAAATCACGGTGCGACCTGACTATTTTCCAAAGGTGAAAGATGCGCCGGTCAGCGAAAGAAACTTTAACACCGAAGAAATCCAAACCCAGCCTGGTGGTTTAGGCGATATTCAACGGGTAGTTCAGGCGATGCCAGCCGTCGTTTCTTCCGGTGACCAGGATAATGAGATTATCGTGCGCGGCGGTAATCCCAATGAAAATCTTTTTTTGGTTGATGGTATCGAAATTCCTTATCCCAACCATTTCGCCCTATTCACCCAGCAAGGTGGACCGATAAGCATGCTTAATGCCTTATTGATAAGAGAAGTTGATTTTGTGGCTGGTGCCTTTCCAGCCCGGTATGGTGAACGAGCCTCATCGGTGATGGATATTGCACTTAAAAATGGCTCCTACACCGAATTAGAGGGTAATATCGATATGGGTATGGCTGGGCTCGGTATCGTTTTTGAAGGACCTTTACCCAACCGGATTGGTTCGTTTCTTGGTTCCTATCACAAGAGTTTTCTTGAGATTATGGCGGAAACTAAAGTCTGGGGCGAAATGACCGCAGTGCCTTATTATGATAGCTATCTGGGTAAGCTGAACTTCAAACTTTCACCAGCTAATGAACTCTTTTTGCTTACACTTTATGGTGATGACCACATTAATATCGAACCAGGCGAGGATGTGACAAAATCGGAAACGCGAACCCAATCTAAGACTTCTCGTTTGGCAACTGGAATCGGCTGGCAAACCCTTTTTGGTGAAATTGGTTTTGGTAAATTGACTTTCTCATGGGTGCGCACCCATTGGGATGCAATTTCTGAGGACCTTTATCATGAACCCAATGTTGATACCGTGATTCAGGTATTTTCAACTGAACAGGCTTTAGGAGCACGTTATGATGCATCCTTGCGCTGGGCAAAACAACAAGAGACTCAACTCGGAATCGGTTTTTCTCGGGTACCTTTTTCTTACCAGGTCTATTCATCTTCTCACCCTCTGTTTAACTATAAATATGACTCTACCGGTATTATTATTGACTCATCACCTTATATTGATTCTTTGACTCGTGAGCAAGTCGTAACTCAGTTTGTCGATGCAAAATATAATGCCGCTTCTTATAAACTTGGTGGCTACCTACAACACAAGCTAACATTAGGTGATTTTGCTAATTTAAGCATTGGAGCAAGAGCTGACTATTTCAAATATACTGATAAATTTTATATTTCACCAAGAGTTGGTCTGACCACCAAACCGCTGCTGGCTGGTTTTAGCTTTAATGTTGGTTATGGCTGGCATCGGCAACCGCCTTCTTATTATATTCTTTTATGGGACAGTGTTGCCAATCATTATCTGGAAAGCCAGCGCTCTGACCATTATATAATCGGTTTGGAAAAGTTATTTGCTGATGATATCAAGTTGTCAATCGAAGGCTATTACAAGGATGTTCGTAACATAGCGATTCCTCAAGCCTGGACTACTCCTGACACTTATGATTGGACCAGTGCCTATGTTGATATTGGTAAGGGGCAGACTAAGGGTATAGAATTCTTCCTGCAGAAAAAGTTTGCGCGCAACTGGAATGGCACCCTCTCTTACTCATTCTCGGATGCCCGAATCGCCAACCCGCAAGATGCAACTAAAACGATTCCGGGCGATTATGATTACCGTAATGTCTTTTCGGCATCCTGGGTATACAAAATTGAATTCCACAGGCAAGACTGGTATAAAAACCTGCCGGGCTGGTTTCGGGGCACGATTGGCGGCTTAATTTTCTCGGACGAAGCTGACATTGGTCTTCGGTTCCGTTTTATGGGCGGACGTCCTTATACGCCGATGGAGTGGGTTTCTCAAACCCGGCGTTGGGTTGACAATTCTGAACTCTTGAATTCAAAACGTTATCCGGATTATCATCGGCTTGATTTAAGATGGGACCACAAGTTTCTCTTCAAAAACTGGAGTCTTTCCTGGTATCTTGAAATTCAGAATCTCTACGCTCGGGAAAACGTCTGGTTTTATAACTATACCCATGAAGGTAAAATTGATACGGTCAAACAATTTGGGTTCTGGCCTATGGCAGGAATGGTGATTGAATTCTAACCAGCATGTCGTCCAAAGTGCGACGATTAAATTGAAAAAGATATAATGTGAGTATTCAAATCAGACAATATCAGAGTCCGCAGGATTTCGAATCAGTCGGGAATTTTCTTATTGATACATACAAGCCTGGTGAGAAACCGGCAAATTGGTTACAGCCGCGCTGGGAATATATGCACTTTCACCCTTATTTACCTAAATCCGAACTTCATAAAATCGGTATCTGGGAAGATGCCGAAAATATTGTTGGCGTAGTCCATTTTGAATTTCGAATGGGCGAAGTATATTTTGAAATACACCCTGATTACAAGCATTTAAAATCCGATATGCTTGAATATGCGGAAACCCGGCTTTGTGCAAAATTGGCTAACCAGAGGCGTTATCTTAAGGTTTTTATCAATGACTTTGATTTAGAATTTGAGGCTATCGCTAAATCACGAGGCTATAAAAAAGCTACCCATTTACCAGACTATACATCTATATTCAAAATTGTTCGTCCTTTCCCGGAGATAAACCTGCCAAAGGGATTTATCCTGAAAAGTCTGGCGGATGATAATAATCTCAAAAAAATAAACCGGGTTTTACATCGTGGGTTTAATCATCCGGGAGAACCACCCGATACCGAAATCGAATTTCGCCGGAAAATGCAATCAGCTCCTAATTTCAAAAAAGATTTAAACATCGTAATTGAAGCGCCCAATGAAGATTTTGTCTCATACTCCGGGATATGGTTTGAAGCGGTTAATAAAATTGCCTCTGTTGAGCCGGTTGCCACCGACCCGGATTATCGGTTTATGGGATTAAGCAAGGCAGCGGTTTTGGAATGTGTCCGACGGGTTGGAGAATTGGGAGCAACCATCGTTTATGTCGGGTCAGGGCAAGCCTTTTATGAGGCGATTGGATTTTCTAAACTATTTGCCTATTTTCCCTGGATAAAATATTTTGAGCTTTGAGCTCTTTCCTTTTATATCTTTGTTGGTTAAGTCTTTTAAGTCTCTTGATTTCTTGCTCTTATATAGAACCTTAATATTATTAATATTTTTTCACTTTTTCCTTAATTTTATTAAGGTTTTATGTAACCCATTGATTTTATTACTTAAAAATTGTCTTGACAAGCCATTAGGGGCTAGCCCCCTCCTAGCCCTATGCTATCCCCCATACGGTATAGGGAGCGGTATAGGGGGTAGCCTCCAGGTTAGCCCCGGGTCTAGCCCGGTTGGTGGGTTAGTGGGCGGGTTAGGGAGCAGCTTAGGGAGTCGGTTAAGGAGCTGGCTGGGGAGCAGGTTAGGGAGCAAGATAGGGAGCGGGTTAGGGAGCAGGCTCGGGGGTAGCCTAGGGGGCGGCTTAGGGGGCAGGTTAGGGGGCAGCCTAGGGGGTAGACTGGGGAGCCATTTAGAGAGTTCCTCTCATTCCTCAGAACTTGAAAATCAAACATATTGACTACTGTTATGACACCAGTATGATTGATACA
>JAOUPE010000106.1 GCA_029880025.1 Caldifarciminota bacterium | reverse complement strand
GAGTTGAAAATTATTCATATAATTGAATATGATAATCATTATCAATAAAGGAGATAATTGAATGCTTGATCGAGCTAATATTGGACACCCTTGGTGGCACGGAAGATTTAGAGGTTGTGGTTATCGGTTGACGATACCGAGAGAAGCAATCTTGGATGTCTTAAGTAAAACCTCCAGGCACCTGAGCGCCGAGGATATATTCCTCGCGGTCCATAAGGTTTATCCCGCGGTTGGACTCACTACCATTTATCGAACCTTGGAGTTACTGGTTCAGATGAGATTAGTCTTTAAATTTGACTTCGGAGATAAAAGAGCCCGTTACGAATTAGCCGAAGGAACTAAAGGTATAAGACATCACCACCATTTGGTTTGCACAAGGTGTGGCAGAATAATTGACTATACCGATTTTATTGATGAGGAAAAAGAGTTACTCGGTCAAACCGAAAAAGGGTTATCGAAAAAATTCAATTTTAAGATTACCAATCACATCATTCAATTTTATGGCTTGTGCGATAAATGTCAAAATAAAGGATAGCAGGGAAGTTTTTTTTCACTGCTAATGAAAATGGTTTTCAATAGCAATAAACAGACGAAAGGAGGAAGTAAATGCCAGGATTTGATGGAACAGGTCCTTTGGGATTAGGTCCAATGACCGGACGCGGTATGGGATATTGTGCAATACCTCTTTCAAGCCCGGGTAGAGTTGCTTATGGTTATGCCGGGTTAGCTGGAATGCCCTTACTGGTAACCCATTTGTTAAATAATCCCTATTCGAGTCGGATAGCTCCTAATGTCCCGTTTCGGAGACCGTGGTTTGGATTTCGGTTCGGTCGAGGCTGGCGTCGTGGTTGGTTTGGTCGTGGTAGCGGTCGCGGCTGGTTCGGATTCGGCAGGGGACGGCGTCGCTGGCTCTATGGTTGGTAGTAGAACTTATTGAGTTAATCTTGAATGAATAATAGAATAAGCATACTTGAAGAGTATTCAAGGATTTTGGCGCAAGAGTTGAACGAAATCAGGAAAACAAATGAAGAACTGAATAAGGAAAAGTAATAAAATGAAAACAATGAAAGGAGGTGATTAAGATGCCAGCAGGAGATGGAACTGGTCCTAGTGGCGCCGGTCCAATGACCGGTCGTGCGGCTGGTTATTGTGCTGGTTATCCGGTACCTGGTTATATGAATCCAATTCCCGGCAGAGGTTGGGGTTTTGGATTTGGTCGTGGCAGGGGTCGTGGCGGTGGACGCGGCTGGAGACACTGGTACTGGGCAACCGGTCTTCCGGGTTGGGCAAGAGGACCTTATGGTTATCCGGCTTATGGTGGTCCTTTTCCTTATAGTCAAGAAGTGACACCAAAACAGGAGATGGATTTACTCAAGCAAGAAGCCGAAGCTTTAAAGACCCAGCTTGAGGATATCCAAAGTCGTATTGATACTTTAGAAAAAACGGAAAACTCAACTAAGGAAGAATGAATAGCCTAAAGAGATAGGGAGTAGAATTTATTTCATATTTCTACTCCCTATCCGGAATTACTAAAAAGGAGGAAAAATATGCGTATAGCTATTTCTACGGATGGAGATTTTGTATCTCCCCATTTTGGTCGGTGCCCATCTTTTACTATTGTGGACATTGAAGATGGCAAGATAACCAAGAAAGAGGCTGTAAAGAATCCGGGTCATCAGCCAGGATTTATCCCGCAGTTTTTACACCAAAAAGGCGTCGAATGTATCGTCGCTGGTGGTATCGGAAGGAGAGCGACTGGATTTTTTAATGAGATTGGTATCCAGACAATTGTTGGTGTAGATGGCTTGATAGACGAAGTTATCGAAAAGCTTCGCAATGGAACCCTGGAAGGCGGCATTAGTTTATGCAAGCCTGGTTCCGGGAAAGGGTATGGTTTTGATAAAACCGAGTGTGACCATCCAAATCAAGCTGAAACCGAACATCATCAAAAAGGATAGGAGGAAAATATCATGAAGATTTGTCTAACCGCGCAAGAAGATAATTTAGATTCATTGATTGACCCACGCTTTGGTAGATGTCAGTATTTTATCTTTGTGGATACCGATACTTTGGAGTTTGAAGCCATCAAGAATCCAAATACCGATGCTACGGGAGGTGCAGGTATTCAGTCGGGTCAACTTGTGACCGAAAAACAAGTTAAAGCAGTAATAACCGGCAATGTTGGTCCAAATGCTTTTCAGACTCTGCAAACCGCAGGGATTGATGTAATTACTGGTGTGATGAGTAGTGTTAAGGATGCGATAGAAAAATACAAAAAGGGCGAGTTAAAACCAACTCAGAATCCAAATGTCAGTTCAAAGTTTGGAATGCCCGGCAAGAAAAGTTAAGGAGGTTAAAATGCCTTTTGGAAATAGAACAGGACCGTCCGGAAGAGGTCCAGGAACTGGACGCGGTTTAGGAAGAGGTATGGGTCGCGGAAGAATGGGTAGAAAGGGATTAGGTCCTGGCGGCAACTGTGTCTGCCCATCCTGTGGTGCAGTAGTACCACACCAACCAAGTATCCCCTGTTTTCAGCTCAAATGTCCTAAGTGTGGCGCAAAAATGACAAGGCAATAAAGATTAGAGATGATATGAAAATAAAAATAGATAAAAGACGTTGCACCGGATGCGGATTATGTGTCAATATTTGTCCCAATCTCTTTAAAATAGGTTATGATGGATTGGCACTGGCGAAAAAGTCAAAATTGACCAAACCAGATTGCCTAAAGATAGCTGCTGAGCACTGTCCAAGCGGGGCAATAATCTATAAAGCATAGGAGGAAGGATGCCCATATATTCTTATAAGTGTGGGGAATGCGGCACGGCATTTGATATACTGGTCGGCGTTGGTAAGGATTCAGCAGAACCCCAGTGCCCAAAATGTAAGAGCAAAAAACTTGAACGGATTCTCTCAACATTCGCGGTGAGAATGGGCGGGTCGTCAAGCAGTTCAAGTTGTCCTACTGGAACCTGTTCACTCTCCGGAGGTGATTGATGCCGATATATGAATATCGCTGTGAAGAGTGCGGAAGAATAACCGAATTCTTCCAGAAAGGATTTGAGCCCGACGAGACCATTGCCTGCCCGAACTGTGGTTCGAAAAGATTGCAGAAGTTGCTCTCGGCGCCCGCTGCGGTGATAATGGGAAATTCCCATCCTAAAGGTACAACCTGTTGCGGCAGAACTGAGCGGTGCGACAACCCACCCTGTTCTACTGACGGCGTCTGCAAAAGGGATTGAGAATTATTAAAATTCTCATCGGCTATCAAGAAAATACTCCGTAAAGTTACGGAAACGAAGATGAAAAGGTATTTCCAATACCGACCGCTCTTCGAAACTGATTTATCAATGGAGGTTCTGTGATTGAAGCAAAGGATTACATCAAAGGGATAAGACCTTACAAACCGGGTAAACCTATTGAGGAGGTAATTCGAGAATTGAATCTCAAAGCTGAGGTAATTAAGCTGGCATCGAACGAAAACCCTTTGGGTACTTCTCCTTTAGCCCTTAAAGCGATGAAGCAGGCATTAAAAGAGTCCTTTCTCTATCCTGATGACAACTGTTATTTTCTAAGAAATGCCCTGGCAGCAAAGTTTAAAGTTATGCCGGAAGAGATTATCGTTGGTAATGGCTCGGTTGAAATTTTACCGCTTGCTACTTTAGCCTATTTAAACCCGGATGATAGTGCAATTACCAGTCAAGGAGCGTTCATCTGGTTTAAGATTGCGGTAAATATAGCCGGTGCTAAGCTGATTGAAGTTCCGATGAAGAATTGCGCCTATGATTTAAAAGCGATACTGAATGCGATCCAAAAGAATACCCGAATAGTCTACATTGATAATCCCAATAATCCGACTGGAACGATTTTAACTAAAGAAGAAATAAAAAATTTTTTCCAACAACTTCCTGATAATATTCTCGTAATAATGGATGAAGCGTATTATGAGTATATAACTGACCCTAATTACCCGGATTCGTTTAAATATTTCCGGGAGCGGAAAAATATACTAATCTTACGCACCTTTTCAAAGATATACGGACTTGCCGGTGCGCGATTGGGATACGGATTTTCAGGGAAGGAAATAATCTCTGATTTAATGAAGTTGAGGCTTTCATTTAATGTCAATAGAATCTCTCAATCCGCTGGAATAGCTGCACTTGACGATTACGAGCACGTGGAAAGGGGACGCAAAGTAAATGAGGCGGGCAAGGAATTTCTCTACGATGCCTATAAGAAGCTGGGGCTATTTTACCTGCCCACTTATGGTAATTTCATCTTTGTTAACTTCGACCGGGATAGCCAAATCGTATTTGAAGCATTGCAACGCGAAGGAATCATCACCCGCACCATTAAGGAATACGGTTTCCCAAACACATTACGAATCACCATCGGCACCGAAAGTCAAAATCGCCGATTGATTAAAACTTTCAAAAAGATTCTTTAAAAGATGCAATTAAAAACTGAACTCTACGCAAGCGGTGAAAGAAACCGGCTAGACGCAGGACGAAAGGATTTTGCATCTGCCCAAGTTATTGGACTGAGGTTGCAAGCCAGATACGAATTCTATGCACTTCGGTTACCTGTCCTAAGTGGGGCGCACTAATGGTAATAAAATGATAGGGCATTCGAAGTATAATTTTGTGCCACGCAAAGTATTTTTCACAAAAGGTGTCGGGCAACACAGACATAAATTAAGAAGCTTTGAATTAGCGCTCAGAGATGCTGGAATTCAACATCAAAATCTTATCCTTGTTTCAAGCATATTTCCTCCACGATGTCAGATTTTAAGCAAACGCGAGGGACTCTTGAACCTCAAACCTGGAAACATAACATTTTGTGTATTCGCCACTAATTCAACAAATGAAAAGAGCAGGCTTATTGCCGCATCGGTAGGGCTGGCTGTGCCTCAAGACAAAGATGGATATGGATATTTGTCAGAATATTATGGTTTTGGCATGTCCGAGGAGAGGGCAGGAAGACATGCCGAAGATTTAGCCGCAAGCATGCTTGCAAGTTCTTTAGGGATAGATTTTGATGATAACTTAGCATTTGAATCAAAAGAACATATATTTAAAATGAGTGGCAAAATAATAAAGACAACAAATATAACCCAATCTGCCATTGGAGAACAAAATGAATATTGGACAACTGTTTTTGCCGGAGCGGTTTTTATATTATAGAAACATATGGATGTTATCCAAGAAAATCACAAAAGATATTCAGAGCGCAAAGCCTTATATAAAAGTTACGGCTATGGCATCGACGAAGAGCGGGTTTTCATTGTCGATAAAGCCCAACCTCTTCATGGCGATATTCTTGAAGCAGGAACCGGTAAGGGGCATTTTACGCTGGCGTTAGCTAAACAGGGTTATAGATTCACAACCTTTGATATTTCGGAAGAGGAACAGAGACTCGCTAAATTTAATTTAAAATATTTTGGCTTAGAGAAACAAGTAAATTTTAAAATCGAGAATGCCGAATATTTAAATTTCAAAAACGCCGGCTTCGATATCATTTTTTCGGCAAACATGTTACATCATTTAGTTAATCCTTACAAAGTTATTGATGAATTTATCAGGGTACTTTCGTTTGAAGGTAAAATTGTTTTAAGCGATTTTACCAGAGAGGGCTTCGAGATAGTGGATAAAATTCATGCTATTGAAGGAAGGGTGCATGAAGTAAACAAAACCACGTTATGTGATATAGAAAATTATCTGCTTAATAAAGAATTCAGAATCCAAAAATCAAGGAGTAGATTTCAGGAAGTCTTAATCGCATACCATAAAATATAATATGATAATCTCAATTGCCAGCAGCAAAGGTGAAACAGGAAATTATGGTCTCAATCGAATTTACGAAAAGTTTGTAACCATCTTGAACTTTATACAAAATGTTATTAGAAACAGCTAAGATGGTTATAAGGTATGGGAAAAACGATGCGATGGTGTAAATTTTATGCATGAATGGTCATTAGCCGAAGCAGTAGTTGCTACTGCCATCCGA
>JAOUPE010000105.1 GCA_029880025.1 Caldifarciminota bacterium | reverse complement strand
TTAATATTTCAAGTCCAACCTTAAAAAAGAAAATGTTGACTCAAGAACCAAAAAATTTCGTTCTGGAGACTAATACAGTCTGGAGTTTTAAGTCACGAGGGAGCTGGGCACCCTTCGCTAAAATTAGATAATATTGTTATGTTTACTAAAGTAGATAAACAGAAATTAACCTGGAAAGATGTAGTAAGAGATGCTTTGTCAGAACTAGGAGGGCATGGGCATTTATCAGAGATTAATAAATTAGTGAAGGAACACCCTAAAACTAAAACCAACCCGACTTGGCAAGCTACGATAAGAAGAGTTGTGAGGCAATATAAAATTTTTAAGCCGTTAGGACAAGGCATTTATGAACTTTCAGGAGAAAAACCCTTAAAAGTAAATTCACAGAAATTTACTGAAAAACCAGACATTAACCATGGAATTGCACAAGGGATGTTGGCAACACTTGGAAAAATTTATGGATATGAAACTTATGTGCCCCCACATGACCAGACCATTAGAAATTACCAAGGAAAACTGCTTAGAGACTTTATCAGCGTAACTGACTGTGCCGATGTTTTCAGAGGTCCTAATTTAAGAAAAATTATAGAGATAGATACATTATGGTTCGATGAGGACGATTATGGATTATTTCCTGTATATGCTTTCGAAATAGAAGAAACAACAAGAGTGAAATCTGGTTTAGACAGACTGCTGAAAATACCAAAGAGATTTCCTACCCAACTTTTTATTATTGGTCCGAGTGAAAAGGAGAAAGACTTATATGAACGATATGTTAACCAAACGCCATTTAGAGATTTCAAAAATAAATTTCTATTTAGATTTTATAGTGAGTTAGAAAAACTCTATAATACAGCATTAACTCATCATGCTTTAAAAGAAGGCTTTAGTATTAAAGAAAGATGAAAAGTTATATTTTTATTACCGATGAAGGGATTACTTTCCAGCCAAATACAGAGTCGCCCGAACCCGATGTTGATAATTGCCAGGTAATAGGATTTACAAAAGGTAAAAACCCTGAAGAAGCATTTGGTAATTTAATTAGAGAAAACGATTATCTTTTAAAAACAAACTTCAACGAATTAATTTGTTTTGAGCTAAAACACAGCGACTACTATAAATTTGCAAAAAGTTTTAATCTTAACAATAAACGAAGGGGTTATAAATCTAATAAACTCTAACAATTATTCATAGCAGTTATTTTTCAAAAATTCTTAAAAGATAAAAATAGCTAGAATCGGCGAACCCTCCATTTGTTTTTGATATCGCCAAGCTTAATTCACTTAGCTTAGATGCGATATATGAATACTTAGTGTTAAATCTTAAGTACGATATTGAATTTAGAAAAACATATTTAAAGATGATAAAATCAAAATTAGACTACAAGGAATTTATTGGAAACATAGAAAATTATGACAAAAGATACTTAATAGCTATATTCAAGTGCGCGATTTCGAAATATATTGATAAATTAGTTAAGAACTTCAGTATATTAGAAGAACGAATTACAACAAGTGAATTTGGTGATTTCTCTATCAGATTTTCAAACTATTTATTAAATAATCTTAAGTTAAATGAAACACTCGCTGGGGTTAATATTGAAAAATATCTTAAATACAAACGAATACCGGTAGACACCAAAGGACTACATGGGAATTATCCCAAAATCAGAATTCTAAAAATACTAGAAAGCAATGGATACACAAATATCGATAATATCCTAAACGATAACGGAATCCAAACCTTGAAACATGATTTACAGAAACAGATTAAGCCATTAGTGGTTAAAAATAAAAAGATATTTTGTACAGAACGGTTTATAGATGAAATAATTAAAACAAAAGATAATAAACCAAAAAAGTTTGATTTGATTATTTTTAGTAAATGTAAACCAAAATACCTTTTCGAGATGAATTTTTATTCTACTGAAGGTACCAAGATAGGAATTAATCAAAACGAGTATATAGATTTGAATAACTATATTAGACGAAATTTCAAGGAATTTGAATTTTATTGGATTACAGATGGTAATTATTGGTTAACAACTCAAGGCAAATCAAGATTTGAAAATTTATTGAAATATTTTAAACAAATACTAAACATTAATACTTTCGCAGAAAATTTAAATAATTTTAAATAAATTCTTTTAGAGATATAATTTAGGAATTATGAAATGACTGACTTTGACTACAAAATGTATATGAATGACTACATTATGTATATAATTTGACATTTTTGACTTTCATTATCATCAAAATAAAGCGAATCAATAAGTAGTTATCGGAAATTAGCTTTACAAGATGCTCCTCACCGACCCTCTCCTTTGCAAGGAGATAGAGAGCTGAGCGACGGCGAGGAGGCGGTTAGCGCACGGGCTTCGGATGCTTGACACCCAGCTGGGCTTGGTTATATTGTAGTATGTCTGCTAGGCTTTATCTGGTAGTTATCGCTGCTATCTGTGCGGTCGGGTTTGCTGAACCTGCCCGAATCAGACCAGATGCGTACCTGGGTTTCCGGTATGAGCCAGGAGTCGAGACACGCCTTCTTCTCGCCGGTGGAGCCGAATGGGACTTTGTCGAGCGTGCCAAACTCTTCGGCGGTTTTGCTGTTGGGGCAATTGACAATCCAGGTATCGCGCACTATGGTATCGGGGTATCTGCTAAGGTCGTCGACTTTGCTAAGGTCCGACTTCAGGCACAGGTGAACCACGACGAGTGGACAAGCTGGCAGGTCGGCGAGAACCGTATCGCTGGGATGGTCGTAACCGAACCACTGCGTAGACTTGAGCTTGGGATAGGTCTGGCATGGCGTGCACCAATTTATGACCCAGAACAATACCACTCACCCTTTAAATGGTCCAGTGAAGCGCCAGAATGGAACTGGGTTTACCGGCTGGACTGGACATTCCTTACACGCGATGGCTTCCGAGTCGCGCTTTGGCTCGCCAATCTCGACCGCCTGACCATTCACAACCCGCAGCAGTTCCCGTCCGGCTTGCGTGCGAGTTATGCCGCCTGGCAACACTGGCGATTGACCGCGCAAATCGGCACAGCCATTAAAGGTCTGTCCGCCCTGCTGTTCAGGTTTACCGAAATGGACCTTCGGCTAGGAGTATCCGGTGAGCTCTAAACGATTGTTTTATAGCCTGCTGACACTCGCAGCGCTCCTTGTGAGCGGGTGCGATATCGATATTGGGCAGTTCTTTTTCCACCCCACAGTTGAGGAACGGATGGCAGACAACCTGTCCGGGCAACTTCAGGTACCTGCACCGGTCTTAGTCAATCCTGACTCGTTCCGGTTCGCGATGTTTGGAGACGCGCATGTCCGGGCAGACCGCACTTCACTGCTCGAATGGTTCCGCACTGACGCGGTGCCGAAAGGAATCGACTTCTTCTGCGTGCTCGGTGACTTGACTGACGAGGCCACCAAGGATGAGCAGGAAATTGCCAAAGCCCAGTTAGACTCGGTTGGTCGACCCTATTACTGTACGCTCGGAAACCATGACCTGTACCAGGCTGGGGGCTGGGAGTGGTTCAAGACGACTTTTGGACCGAGCTGCTATACAGTAGTCATCGGTAACCGGGTGAAACTGCTTTTCCTCGATTCTGCAGAGGGTATGCTTGGTCAGGACCAGTTCGACTGGCTAGAATTAGAGCTTGGGAAAGACGACAGGCTCGTGAAAATCGTCGCCACCCACTTCCCGCTCTACGACGGCACGAAACCAATAATGTTCCGGATGCCCAGTACCGAGGAACGCGCCAAACTCATCAGCCTATTCGCGCGATACGGAGTCCACTCCATGGTGAGCGGGCACCTCCACGGTTGGCGCTACACGCGGATAAACGAGACGAACCACTTCATCTCTGCGATGCCGCCCGGTCATATGGATTACGACAATCCCGGTTACGTCCTCTTCACGTGGGCTCATGACAGCCTGGCCTGGGAACGTGTCGAGTACGAGCTCGATGCAGACTAGGCTCGGCACAAACAAACAAATAAGAAGTATAATTTCTAAAATCTAAAAAATCAGAATCGATTGACTTTGACTACAAAATGTATATAATTGACTACATTTTGTATACAAAGCGATGCTTGCTAATTTAATATCATCTAAAGCTCGGATTGAAATTTTAAAACTTTTAATACTCAATCCGGATAATAGTTATTACCAACGTGAGATTGCCCAACTTACCAAATTACCGATTCAATCGGTTCAACGTGAATTGAAGAATTTCTCAAGTATCGGTTTGACTGAAATTAAAACACGCGGCAATCGAAAATTCTATTCAGCGAATCGTAATTTTCCTATCTTTAAAGAGTTGAAATCAATCCTCTTGAAAACTTCGGTACTCGGCGATGTCCTGAAACAGGCACTTTTAAAATCTAAAAATGAGATTCGTCTGGCTTTTATTTATGGTTCTTATGCTGAACAGCAAGAGAAAATATCATCTGATATCGACCTTTTCGTGGTCGGTTCTATCAGTTCAAGAACACTTTCTTCGATTTTATCTTCGGTCAAAAAAGAACTCCAGCGAGAGATTAATTTCACGGTTTACCCGACCGATGAATTTAAACAAGGAGTCAGGACAAAAAAACACTTCATCTCAAGGGTATTACAAGGCAAGAAAATCTTTTTAATTGGTGACGATAATGCTATTCAAGCGATTGTTGGATGAAGGTAAGCTGAAAACTCACCGAACCTCGGCGACTGAAATTGCCGACCTCTTAAAAATTATTGAACGAGATATTAACGATACAAGGCTGGAAAGATTATCACCTGACCGTAGATTCGCTATTGCTTACAATGCAGCATTACAATTGGCGACTATCCTGCTTTATTGTAAAGGTTACCGGGCAGTTGGAGCAGGACATCATTTTACCGTATTTCAGGCAATGAAAGAGATTTTGGGTAAAGAGTATAATGAATTAGCCGATTACTTTGATTCCTGCCGAAGTAAACGAAATATAACCGATTATGACCGAGCTGGTGAAATTTCAGAAACCGAGGTCAAAGAATTGATTGACGAGACATTAAAATTTAAAGCGTTTGTTATAAATTGGGTTAAGAAGAACTATTCAATATTCTGGGCAAAGTAGAATTTTGATTATTGAAATCCATTTTCTTTGACCGGGATTTAAAATTTAGCTTCTAAGAACAAAGAATCCAAAAAGTGAATTTCGAAATTAGGATTTTGGAGTTTAAGAAAGCAGCTTTCTGAGCAGCTCCCGAAAAGGTATGCAAAGTAGATGGTAGATGGTGATAAATTAGTTATGGTTCATATTCCATTTTATGATGTGTCTCAGTATTACCAATAACGGAAAAGCCCATTCTCTCATAGAAAACCTTTGCCCGATTGTTAACTTTCAGAACCTGTAGTCTAACCGGAATACTTTTTTGTTTTGATTCTTTTAAGATCTCTTTCATAAGATGAGCCCCTATCCTGTATCCCTGAAAATCCGGCAGCAGGAATACTTGTCGGACCCGAATATAGTCACTCTCTCGGTCAAATGCAAGCAAACCAATTTCCCTGTCATCGTATTTTATAATCCAGGTGCTGGATGGACGGAAACGCTGTCGATGAATTTCTCGCTGTAGCTGCTCGTCCCAGCCAAACTGCAATGTGACATAACTACCAAAAGCAGCCTTGAGGATGTTGAAAGCAAATTCGCGATCGGCTTCGGTTGCTGGTCGCAGACTCACCTTACTGATTTCTATCTTTTTCTTCATAACTAACAGGCTCTGTCCAATTTCTGAGAGTATATAGCATATAAGATTTAAAAGTCAAGTCTACTAAATTCACAATAACTTAAAAAAGCTGGTCTCGGATTTGATTTATACATTGACAGTTCAAGAAGATTTGATATGTTAAGATAATTCTATGAACGATTTTCCGAACCCAAATATTTTGGTCAGCAACTGTCCGGGATTCGCTAAATGCCGGTATAACGGCGAATTACCGGTTGAAAAGATTAAAATGTTAAAACCACTTAGCAGATAAAAGATGGTTTACTCATGGTTGATTACAGCAGTTAAAAACCCAATTCTAAAAAAGGCACTCGCGCTGAACATATTAACCTCAAACATTTCAAAG
>JAOUPE010000104.1 GCA_029880025.1 Caldifarciminota bacterium | reverse complement strand
TACATCTTACGCTTCAATGCAGGTGACATAAGGGTTACCAAAAAACTGGTTATAGAAAAATAACCCGGCAAAGATAGATAAGGGGCTTGAGCAATCGAGCCCCTTTTTTATTGCTTGACAAATTTAGTCTTTTACTTCATAATCAATCGAAAATAAAGCTTTGTATTAGCCAACCGGAGAGAGACCAATATAATAAGTGATTTCGGGTTAAGTTAATAGCCCTTATCATTTAAGGAGGCAGTATGCAATATTCAAGGGTAGTTACATATCTTTTCCTAATTTGCTTAAATATTAATATATCAATGGCATTTGGTCATATGTCTACGACTGAGAAAGAAGAAGACCTACCATTCAATGCCGAGGCAGTGATTGAAAGAGTTAAATTAAACCGACAAAAAAAATTCCAAAACCCTTACTCTGAAATTAGAAACTTTAATTCAAATCTTTTGGATTTTGATTCAAAGATTTCTCGAAGCGCCCATCAACTGCAAGGAGATGAATTTCTGATTGATACAGGTATCGTTTATACTTCCGCACCAGATGACCAAGAATCTCCCTGTGTGGCTTTTGACGGAGCCAACTATTTAATAGTTTGGACCGATGAACGTGGTGGTTATTCTGACATCTATGGTGCCCGGTTAAGTCGAGCTGGTGTTCTGCTTGACTCAGCCGGTATTGCTATTGCCATTGCAGCAAATTGGCAATGGCATCCTTCTGTGGTCTTTGGTGGCACAAATTATTTTGTGACCTGGCAGGACTATCGTAATGGCAATTATGATATTTATGGTACCCGAGTCAATCAAGCTGGTGGCGTCCTGGATCCAAATGGTATTGCTATTTCTACTGCCGCAGGTGACCAAGGTAGTGCAGCTGTCGCCTTTGATGGTACTAATTATTTTGTAGTTTGGGATGACGGTAATAATATCTATGGTGCCCGGGTGAATCAAACAGGTATTGTCCTTGATCCAAATAGTATTGCTATTTCTACTGCTGGATTTTGGCAAAAGCATCCTTCAGTTGCCTTTGACGGAACCAACTATCTAGTAGTTTGGCAAGACTATCGTCATTTGAGTTATGATATATACGGCGCGCGTGTTAATCAAGCCGGTGTTGTCCTGGATCAATATGGTATTGCTATATCTAATGCTAATTATTACCAAGATTGGCCTTCTGTAACCTTTGGTGATACCAACTATCTGGTAGTCTGGCAAGAGTTGCGAAGTGGTTATCCTAGCCTCTGCGGTTCCAGAATAAATCAAGCTGGTATCGTTCTTGATCCAAATGGTATTCCCATCCCAGCACTTTATGGATATAATCAACAGAATTCTTCTATAGCCTTTGATGGCACTAATTATCTTGTAGTTTGGCAAGCTTGGTTTGTTTATAGTTACGACATTTACGGTGCTAGAGTGAATCAATCCGGTGTTGTCCTGGATCAATATGGTTTTGCCATCTCAACCGCAGTAAATGATCAACGAACCCCTTTCGTAGTCTTTGATGAAATAAACTATCTTATTGTCTGGTCAGACTTACGTAGTGACTCTTTTTATGACATCTACGCTACTTGGGTAAATCGGTCCGGTACGGTCCTTGACTCAATAGGTATTATTAATTCTATTGCAGCAAATGACCAACGATGTCCATTTGGCGCCTTTGATGGGACAAACTATTTAGTGGTCTGGTCAGACTTGCGTAGCAGCTCTTCTTATGATATTTACAGTACTCGAATCAGTCAAACCGGTATTATTCTTGATCCAATCAGTATCGCCATTTCAACTGCAGTAAATCGGCAATGGAATCCTGCTATTGCTTTTGATGGAATTAATTATCTGGTAGTCTGGGAAGATTATCGTAACAGTGATACTGCTGACATTTTCGGAGCTCGAGTGAGTCAAACTGGTATCGTCCTTGATCCAAGCGGTTTTGCTATTTCTACTGCAGTGGGTAATCAATGTTTTCCTATTTTAGATTTTGATGGTATAAACTATCTTGTAATATGGCAAGATTCTCGTAATGGCTTTAATGACATTTATGGCGCGCGAGTGAATCGAACAGGAGTTGTTCTTGATCCAAACGGTATTGCAATTTCCACAGCATCATCTGACCAGGTATATCCTTCGGTAGCTTTTGATAGCGCCAATTATCTTGTAGTTTGGCAAGACCTGCGTCATGGTGCTGATGACATCTATGGTGCAAGAGTGAGTCAAACCGGTGTAGTTTTAGATCCAAATGGTATCGTTATATCTTTAGAATCATTTTCCCAGTTATACCCAAACGTAGCTTTTGACGGAACAAACTATCTTGTTGTCTGGCAAGGCCAACGCAGTTCTTCTTCCTATAAAATCTATGGTGCAAGGATAAATCAAGCTGGTACAGTTCTGGATTCAGTTGGTTTTCGCATATCCACTGGCGATGGTGCATTCCCTTCCTTAACCTTTGATGGGACCAATTATATCGTGGGCTGGCAAGATCGTCGCAGCGATTCTGACATCTATGGTGCAAAAGTGAATACATCAGGTTCATTGACTAGATCATTTCCAATCTCAACTCAAAAAGGTGCCCAAATTTCCCCTGCTCTTGCAAGCGGGGCAGTAAACCAAACTTTAACAATATACTCTGGATGGACAGATATAGAGCAAGGAAGAAATTACAATGCGATGCGTATCTGGGGTAAATTTTACTCAGATATTGATGTTGGCGTAACTCAAATAATCGCACCTTTAGGAACGCTTGATTCAGGCACAATTGTGACACCACAAGCAAAGGTTAAGAACTTTGGTGTCGATTCAGTTTCTTTTCCAATAACTTTGCGAATTGGTGCTTTCTATACTAATTCCCAAATTGTTAACAAGCTCGCTCCTGGTGATTCGACGGTTACCAGTTTCGCTTTATGGACAGCGGTACAAAGAGGTTCAAATACAATTAAATGCACAACAGCTCTAACTGGGGACCTGAATCCTGTTAATGACGCTCTGAGTGATTCAGTTACAGTACAGGTGCTTGATGTAGGCATCTCTTCAATTTTAGCGCCAACTGGTATAATTGATTCTGGGGCTACAGTTGTTCCACGAGTGAAAGTGAAAAATTTCGGGACTGTGTCAACGGCTTTTCCGATTTATTTTAGAATTTATTTTGCCGATACTCTATTAAATAAAAATAGAGAGCTTAATCTAAATTCTAGAAAATACTCGAACTTTAATCGGTCTTTAAATACGACTTCAGACAATTTTTTAAAGTCATCTTCAAAATTAGATTCAATTATTAACCCAGTATATGAGGACAGTATTTGGGTGTCTCTTTCTTCTGGCGATTCAATAATCAGAGATTTTCGTCATTGGACAGCATCGCAGATAGGTGACCATGCAACTAAATATACAGTGAAATGCACAACTGCTCTAATCAGTGACCAAAACCAAGCTAATGATGCTTTAAGTGATTCAATTATTGTAGGGGTTAGAGATGTTGGTGTAACTCAAATAATTGTTCCTTCTGGAACGATTGATTCGGGTACAGTAGTGACACCACAAGCGAAAGTGAAGAATTTTGGTAATATCCCGACATCTTTTTGGGCTATCTTCAGAATCGGAGCATTTTATGCCGATGTCGCAAATGTGCCTAATCTGGACCCTAATGATTCTGCTACTATTAGTTTTTCTACGTGGATAGTATTACAACGAGGAACGCATGCAACTAAATGCACAACTATTTGTAACGGTGACCTAAATTCAATTAACAATGCTTTAAGTGATTCAGTTAAAGTTGAAGTCAGAGATGTAGGTGTAGCTCGAATAATTGCTCCTTCTGGAATAATTGATTCTGGGACTGTAGTGACCCCCAAGACGAGAGTAAAGAATTTTGGGAATACTCCGGCATCTTTTTGGGTTTTCTTCAAAATCGGAACTTTTTATGCCGATGTCGCAAATGTTTCCAATCTAAATCCAAATGATACCTTTTCTGTCAGTTTTCGACTGTGGACAGCTTCACAAAACGGTACGCATATAACTAAATGTTCAACTGCGCTAATCGGTGACCAAAATCCTGTTAATAATTCTCTGAGAGGTTTTGTTACAGTTGGGAGGTTAGATGTCGGGGTTACGACAATTTTGTCGCCAAGTAGTGTAATTGATTCGGGTTCGACTGTTACACCGATGGTGAAAGTAAAGAATTACGGAACAACCGAAGCATCTTTTCCAGTTTGGTTTAAAATTCAATCCGATACCGAATTGGTAAGACAATCTTTTAAAGTTGCTTATGGTAAAACTAATCTAACAAAAGCAGTAATGTCTTATTCGAAAGATACAAAATCTGATGCTGTGCTTAGTCCTGACCAGATTTATGAGGATAGTGTTTGGTTGACACTCGCTCCTGAAGATTCAATCATCACTGTCTTTGACCAATGGACCGCAACAATACCCGATACCTATCGTTTACAATCATTTACAAACCTTTCTGGAGATATGAATCCAGCAAATGATACAGCTTATGGTTCGTTAATAGTTATGAGACCATCTCATGATGTCGGTGTGGTTAATATTCTGGCTCCGACCGATACGGTTGATTCTAGCGCCATTGTAATTCCAAGAGCAGTGGTGCAGAACTTTGGAACAATATCTGAATTGTTTCCAATCAGATTCAATATTGGTGATTTTTATACCGACGATACAGTAATAAGTCTTGGAGTAGGACTAATCGATACAATTGAATTTATGCCTTGGATGGCGATTCAAATTGGCACCCATATGACTAAATGCACAACCCTTTTGACTGGCGACTCAAACCCAACCAACAATTTTCTAATTGATTCAGTTATAGTCCAACCAAGACCAGGAATAGCCGAACCGTCTAATTTTCAACTTCTACCCAAGTCTTTTGTTTTAGAGAACTGTCTGCCGAATCCTTTTATAGCCCGAACTATTATAAGATATGCACTTCCAAAGAAATGTCGGATTAATTTAGACATTTATAATTCATCGGGTATTCTGGTTCAGACATTGAAGACCGGAGATGAGAATGCTGGCTATTATAAATTAATCTGGGATGGGACTAATGCTAAAGGCAATAAAGCAGCCAAAGGAGTTTACTTCTATCGATTAGAAACTGATGGATTCACTTCAACTAAAAAGATGGTGAAACACTGAGTAATTGGAATATTAATTTAGAGTTGAACGAAATATAACTTCCGACCATTAGATGATCCAATAGGCAGCTCCCTAAGTAGTCCCCTAGGTCGCTTGCTAAGTAATCCCCTAAGATACTCACTAAGTGACCTCAATAAAAATGTCAAAAATCAAAATTAATTTTTAAGATTTCTTTTTCAGAATAAGAAACCACCTCACCGAGTAAATGCCTAATTCGCTGATAAGCATAAATTCTTGAGAACGTTGCAATTTAACCTTGACTTTTTAATAATCTGTAGTAATTTAATTTGAGAATCTTTTAGATAAGAGTTGAGTTAGATAAATGAAAGTATATATCGATACTTCGGTCCTGGGAGGATGTTTCGACGATGAATTTGAGGAATGGTCAAATAAATTAATGGAAGAATTTAAATTAGTTTTAAAATCGCCGTAATTTCTGATTTGACATTGAAAGAACTGGAAGAAGCACCAACTAAAGTTAGGAAGATAATAGAGGAAATACCAGCCGTATATAAAGAATATGTTACTCTGGATAACGAAGCGAAAGTATTGGCTAGAAATTATATTGAAGAAAATGTTGCTACCGAGGATTTTTTAGTCGATGCTCAGTATATCGCTATTGCTACTGTTAACCGAATTGATGTTCTGGCGAGTTGGAACTTTAAACATATTGTTAATCTGTTAAAAATAAGACTTTATAATGCAGTAAATCTTAAATCAGGGTATCCATTTTTGGAAATAAGAAGTCCCAGAGAGGTGGTTTATGAAAAGTAAAAAATTTGATGCAGTTAAAATGATGAGGGAGATTCGAAATCGATTGAGTCGGTCATACTCTAAAGATACTGAAGCCGAGAAAAAAGATTTAGAGTATATAAGAAAAAAATATGATTTTAAGGTAAAAGACAGCAGGGTGCGCCCAAAATAGGAATTTATCGATTAACTTTAAGAAAAACATAATTCACAGAAAAAATATAACCACAGAAGACACAGCGGAGGAGGAA
>JAOUPE010000103.1 GCA_029880025.1 Caldifarciminota bacterium | reverse complement strand
TGTAGAATTAAATGAGGATGAATTTTATTCACCCTTATCCTTATCTCCAGATTCAGGTGATATTGAAATCAGGCATCATGCGATGGATGAAGGCGCCGACTTAATAATTAACCATCATCCCCATATGATACAGGGTTTTGAAGTATATAATGGCAAATTAATCGCCCATTCCTTAGGAGATTTTACTTTTGACTTAGACTATCCGGAAACTTATCCAACTGTGATTCTGAATGCAAAAATTGATGCAACCGGATTCTATGATTATTATGTGACCCCGGTTTATATTGATGATTATATTCCGTTCCGAGCCAGAGGCGAACTGGGCATCCATATCCTGGATTATCTGGCACAACGTTCCAGAGAATTAGGAACCTATATGATTGTGGACCGGGACAGTGTGTTTGCTCAAATTGTTTTAGATACTATTATTTTAAACCCGGTGACTTATCCTAACCAGGAAGGACTTCGCCTGCAGGAACAAAGTGGTTATTGGACATCTAAACCAATAAAGCTTCTGAGAAATGGCAGTATATCTTCCATCCTTTCGATTAGTCCTTCGAGGAATTGGCAATTTCGTTTGGGCAGAGAATTGACCTGGTTATGGTCAGGTAATTTTGAAGACGAAGGCTCATCGCTATGGTTACTCAACCAAACCGATGAATTTTATGATACGATTGCTTTTCAAGGGCAAAGGTCACTTTGTCAGATTCGTCCGATGGGCTCTAGTCCGATTATCACCAATCTTGAAGAACGAATCGTCTGTTATTCAGATTCTACTCCTTACACGCTTTATGGACGTATAAAGACTCAGAATGCCGATAGTGCTGGCATTACGGTCAGATTTTACCGTTCAAGAACTTCGGGTTACAATGGTTCAAGTGAGCTCGATACCGCTATAATTGGCACAACCGATTGGACCTTTTATTATAACGAATTTATCCCAACCAATGGAACTCAATACTTTGATATCTTGTTGCATAGCGCAGCGCCAGAATCCAGTGAAGGTTATGCCTGGTTTGATAATGTTGGTATTATCGAATGGGAAGCCTGGCAGCCTTTTAATCCTCAAATAAACATTCCAACCCCGAATGATTTTTACTGGATTCAAATCCGAACCAATGAGCAAACAAATAATGCGATGCTATTCTACGAGGAAATTGACTACAATCCGCAGGTAGTAATAGCTGATAATAAAGTTGATAAACGTAGCATTAAATCCTTTCGTAGTTATCCAAATCCAGCAAATTCTAATTCAATAATTCAATACAATTTACTAAAAGCAGGTAAAGTGATTTTGAAAATTTATAACACTCTTGGTCAAGAGGTTAAAACTTTAGTGAATGGAATGCAGGCTAAGGGACAAAAATCAATAATTTGGGATGGTAAGGATAATCAAGGCAGGGTATTAGGTTCAGGAATTTATTTCTACCGATTGAAAGCTGGCGGTTACGAGCAATCAAAAAAACTTATTTTACTGAAATGAATTGGAAAACCTAACCAAAAAACATTTAATAATTTTTTGCTGGTTCATAGTTGGGTTTTTGCCTAAATATTTATTAAGTTATACTCTGCTTCAAGAGCTTGCCGGATATGTAAAGATACCCTTCCCAAAATTAAAAATTACAGAAGGTTGGATAAATCGAAATACCGAATTTAAGCTTCCTGCAAATTTGTCCGGCAAAACAATATCAATTCTTGGAGTTATCAACGGAAAAACATTGATAGCAACCGATGAAAATATTGTATTTGAAATAAATGGTATTTTAAAAGGGGATTACAGTTTTTATGAAGAAAGATTAAGAGAGTATTATAAGGGTATAGATATACAGCAACTTAAAGATATCATTAAAGCTGAACCAGTTGAAACACCATCTTTTGAATCACTTGGTTTACCTACATTTGCCTCTTTTGTTGGCGCTATAAAAAGTACTAAAGGAGTAAGTGTAAGGGGTGCGGGTGGTTCATTTTCTTATCACGGCTTAAAAAACGCGATTAGGATTACCAGTTGGTCTAATTGGACCAAAGATGAATTAGAAACCGACTCAATGGGTACGACAACAGCGACATTTACAATCCCAATCGAGGTTACGAATATAACCGGGTCAGCCATTAAAAATTTTTTGTTAAACTTTTACCTTGAAGGTTCGGAGGGTAAAAGATATTTTCCGAAGGAAAAGATTCAAATCGAACAATTGATACCATTCAATGAATTAAAGATAAATGTCCAAGTCAAAGCACCCGCCGATGATTTTTCTTTACTTCCATACCTTGAGGATGGAGAACATAGACTAAAATTAGATGGACCATTCCAGATTAATTGGGAAGAAGAAGCATTAAAGAAGCAATCTCGTTATTATCTTACAATGGACATCGCAAGCTACCTTACCGAATGGTTAAAATTTACTTCAACTAAAGGAGGGTATAATCGGGTTCTTTCAAGATTATCTTTTCTCTATATTAGGAAAGGACAATATGAGCAGTCGTTATCAATTTTAAACAATTTATTAGAAGAAGAGACAGATAGCAGTATAACAAATTTTGCTAAATTCCAAAAAATAATTGCGCTCATTAAACTGCACAAATTAAAATCGGCACTAATTAAGTTAGGAGATGCAACAAGCGAAATCATGCCTATTTACTATATAGATTATTTAGCCCGATGCTGCCTTAGGCAGATTGAAAGAGAGGAGATTTTGGACTCAATAGTAGGCAAAGAAAAAAATATACCTTATGTTGAAATAATAAAGAAGATAAGAACTAAAATTATGGATGATTTTAAAGCTAATGTTATGATAACGCCATTTATTCAAGAAGATGATATTAAAGAAAAAGTAAAAAGTTTAGCCTTTGTACAGGGTCAATATGAAGAACTAAAAGAACTATATATACAAGAAAAGAATAACGAGGCAAAAATAATATTATTCAGTCTTATAGAGTCCGGTCCAGAAGAAATAGTTTTTTACCGGGGTCGAGGTTTTAGAGTAGGTCCAGCCGGTTTAGATATATTAGGAAGAATTTATTTGAGAGAAAACAATGTTCCTGCTGCCATGAATTGTTTTAAGAAAATGGTCGACCAGTATTGCAACGATTATTTTTATGGACCATACACTGGGGAAGCTTTTTATGGCGGTCCAGCCGGTGCCCAGGGAATGGTTTACCAATTAGGGATGCTCACAAAGGTCGATTGGTCTGGGCTTCCTAATATAACAGAATTAGAAATACAAGACTATGATAAAGCAATTCAATTAGCTCATCTTCTTATTAAGAAATTCGACGGTGTGCCAAAACCATGTTATGAAGATGGTTCTAACTACGAAGAAGTCGCTGCGTACTATATTAAAACCTGCCTTGAGGAGAAAAATGCACCACTAAAAAGGTGGGAAGAAGAGATTAGAAAAATTTTACACAATACAAAAAATGAATATCTAGCAGCTGACTTATTGCTTACTTTAGCTAAAAAGAATACAGAATTCGGTGATACTACCAATACAATTAAAATATATGAAGAAGTGATTGGCAAATATAGCGAATTATACTTCACAAGCGCATTGACTGGTGAATTTAGAGTATACTGTCTTGAAGCTTGCCAAGCATTAATCGAGCTGTATACGAATCGAGGAAATGTTGAAAACGAATTACAAAAGGTTAAAAACAAGATGAAGAATAATTATGATGAGATTCGCCAAGTGATGACCAAAAAGGGACCGGGTTATGTAATTGAAGAATTAGAAAAGCGTTTTGGTGAATATGTTAAATGATTTTCATTTTGGAATAGAACGGTTAAATCTTGGTACCTGAAATATTACATGCCGTTATCTATTTCTGCCGAATGCAAACCGGTGGCTATGAGCAATCGAGAAAAATCGTTTTACTTAAATAGCTATATGATTTCAGTTTTGAAAACTGAACAAGCAAGTCGTCAAAAGCTATTTTACTATTGCCAAATCGTCAATTAAAAATATAATCCAATAGTAACCTTTTAAAAAGGTTTTTTGCATGGCTAAATATTAACTTTAACGAAAAGGAGTTTAATATGTTTGCTCTAATATTATCATTTTTAATAATGCAGCCACAGGGTCAGGTCATCTGGTCGGCTCAAGGAACGGGCGGTATTTATAGCGCCGTACCAACTTATGATTATGATAATGACGGTCATCCGGACGTTGTTGCGGCGGCATATTATGGAGCTAATCCATCACCGCCAATCCGTCTCTTTTTATTTTCCGGTTTCGATGGCACAACGATTTGGACTCGTCCTGATTATCAGGGTATCTGGGGTACCCGAGGACTTTCGACAATAAACGATATTACCGGCGATTCGATACCGGATATTATAATGGGAACTCCGGGCGGAATATTTCCCGGTCGAACCGTTTTTGCAATCAATGGCATAACCAGCGAAACTCTTTGGACTTTTAATTACTATCCAAACTCGGGCTGGGTTTATTGTGTGAGACCGATGGTTGATATTAACTATGATGGTTATCCGGAAGTACTTGCTTCAGTTGGTGGAACCACAAATGACCGAAGAGGTGTCGCCGAATGTTTTAGTGGACATACCGGCAGTTCTCTCTGGACGTTTCGACCAGAAGATGCTGGGATGTGTATTGCGCCCCATGTTGATATAAATAATGACACAATCCCCGAAGTCATTCTTGCTGCCGGTGGTAATAGTTTAGATAATCAGATTTATTGTCTTAATGGCAGAACCGGTGCGCAGGTTTGGTCGTATAACACGGGTGGTTCGGTTGAATTTGTTGCTTCAATGGGTGATGTCAATAGCAACGGCAACGCCGATGTTGTTGGTGGCGGCTGGGCATATAAAGTTGTCTGTTGTGAAGGCTTGAATGGTAACCTGATTTGGGAAAACAACCTCGGCACGGCACGAGTAATTATGACGCTTGTGCCGATTCGAGATATTAACAATGATGGAATTAATGATGTGGTAGTTGGTTCGTGGTCAGCTTTAGTTAGTGTGCTTTCTGGTCAAAATGGAAATGTACTGTGGTCGCAAATTGTTGGTGATGATTGCTGGAATGTTGATACATTATTGGATATTACCGGTGACGGAATTCCGGAAGTTGTGGCAGGTGCGGTTAATGGCAGAAATGTCAAAGTTATGAATGGTATAGACGGTGATGTGCTTTGGCAATACAATTTTGTTGATAGGGTTTATGATGTTACGGGTGCACCGGACCTTGATGGCGATAGTTTTGCTGATGTTTTAGTAAGCTTGCAAGACCAGAATAGCCAGCCCTATCAATTATTTGCTTTCAAGGGAATGCCGGTTGGTATCGAAGAGAATAATCAGGCGAAAAATAGCGCTGAATATTCAGTTGAATACCGAAAAGGGGAAGTAATATTGAAATTTACCGTTCCAGTCGGAAAAAGATTTGGCTATCAAGTATTTGATGTGAATGGTAGAATTTCCGAAGATAGTCCGCTCAAAAAGTCAGCCGCCGAGATGAATTATATTCATATCAGGAAAGATACTAAACCAGCCGGGATTTATTTTGTCCGGTTGCAAATCGAAGGAGAAAAGAGTCAAACCGTAAAAATATTACTATTTTAAACGAAACTGTTAAGGATAGCGTTCATAGATTTGAGGGGCTATGTCCTCAAACTCCTTTATGGAATTAAACACTGAGGAGCACTGACCCAGCACTTATTGACACATGGGTAAGTTTTAAATATGAAAGATTTAATGGAGATATAATATTCATATCAATAAGTGCTGGGTCAGTGTTTTCAGCTCCCTTCAGTGTTTTTCGGTGAGAAATCATCTTTCTTTGGAGATAATGAGGGTTTTTCCGTGATGTCTTTGTGAAAACAGGTGCTTTCCGAATGTTTCGAAGCTTTAAATTCCTAAATCTATTTCTGCCGAATGCAAGCCGGCGGTTACGAGCTATCGAGAAAACTCATTTTGCTAAAATAATTTAAAAGCTTTACCTTTTGGAAATTTTGATTACAATTCCTTTGTGCTATAAATTATAAAAGTTTGAGTTGAGACCATGACTCTATTTTATTTGTTTTTATTTTATCTGATTTCCCAATTTCCGGTATGGGAGGGCGTGGTTGTTAAATCGGTTAGGTTAAAAGATGGCAGCCATTTTCTTCCCGGGGATAGAGTTTTAGTGATAAAAAAAGAAAA